>NZ_JBSXNN010000034.1:0-50248 GCF_056857635.1 Vreelandella sp. L-15
TCTTGAGGATCCAGGGCGCTTCCAAGCCCAGGCCGAGTGTTAGAATCTGGGTGCCGTCCATGTCATACCTCCTGCCGCTGTGGAGGTCATATTCTGGCCCAGCTCAGGGGGCGAATTCCACACCCAACGTCGAAGAGCCAATTCATTCAAGCCGAACCCGCTTCGCGGGTCGGCTTAATTCAGGTGTTATGTGCCAAAAATGAGGAAAATATGAATAGTGACTTAAACGACTTAATTGACAAGTACCGGTCTGACAATGAATCCGTATTCAATACGTGGTTTATTAATAATGACGAAAGACTAAAAGCCTTTCGTTCAATACGCCGTGGTGTTCAAAGTGTAATCAATGATATTAAAAATAAGGAATTTGGGAATGACTACAAAGGTTCATCGTTAGAGTTTGTTTTAAACTGTATCACAGAACAAAAACAAGTTTTCATTGGAGCATCGCATGCTTTTTACTGGAAACCAAAGTTAAGAATTCCAGACATTTATGAAAATGAAGAAAATAAAATGTCTTTTGGTCAATTTCTTGAAAATTGCTTCGCAGCCAAAAATGAAGAGCAAATCCTAAAGGAAATAATCAACCTAGATGAGAAGAAAATAAAGGGTCTTGGTCCGGCAGTGGCAAACATTTTATATTTCCTTCATCCTGAAATAATCCCTCCATTTAATACAGCAATAGTCAATGGTTTTAATCATTTATTCAAAGAAAAAGTTAAACTTGGTTCCTGGACTGAATACCTTCGTATGCGTGAGGTCATTTTACAAAAAAACAATAAGCATAAAAAATCACTGTCAAAAGATTTAGGTGCAATTTCAGGCTTGCTGTTTGACATTGGTGTAAAAAAAATAATGGTTGGCGACGAAGGAAGTCTTTCGGAAAAAGAAAAAGCAAAGATTGAAAACCTTCTCAAAAAAAGGCACAAAGAAGTAACCAGTGAAAGAGAGCAAGAAAACTTGCATACTGAAATGCAATACCATTTATTGAAGATCGGAAAAGCTTTAGGGTATCAAGTAATTAGTGCTTCTAATGATCGTTCTAGAAATTTTCAAGGAAAAAACTTTTCATCCTTGTGCCTCCCTTGTTTCCCTGAAATTAATGTAGAAAAAGAAACAAAAAATACAATTGCATTAATCGATGTAATTTGGTTTGAAAATAATACAAAGAATATTGTTTGCGCTTTTGAAGTTGAAAAAAGTACCTCAATCTATTCGGGAATACTCAGGCTGACTGACCTATATCACTCGTTTCCAGAAAACCCTTCCTCTTTATTTTTAATAATACCTGACAATAGAGAAAAAGAGCTGTTGCTACAGTTAAGCAGGCCATCAATTAAATCCAACGGAACTAAAATTCACTATATTAAATTTTCAGTCCTGAAAGAAAATTGCGAAGCAATCTGTAAGTTTGGAACAGGAAAAGAAACTCTACTAAAAATAGCGAACCAATAAGAACAGGCACATAACAAACTAATCAACCGGACGGAAAATACGTCTGTGCTAAATTGAAAAGCAAAACCAAATTGCGGTGGTGTTCGGGCCGTTCGTCGCCGCCGGTTATCATGAACCGTTAACAGTATCTAGGCTGGTGCCTTGACAATAATTATTATGTAACTACAATGTAGTTATGAGCCATTATTCCTTTGACTGGGATCCTCGCAAGGATGCCGCTAATCGCAAGAAGCATGACGTCTCGTTCCAGGAGGCCAAAACTGCCTTTACGGATGAGTTCGCACGTCTCATAGCTGACCCAGACCATTCTGAAGAGGAGGACCGGTTCATTCTCCTCGGTACAAGCATTCATTCTCGCTTACTGGTGGTGTGCCACTGCGTTAGGGACGGTGAGGTTATTCGAATTATCTCCGCCCGTAAGGCAAATAGGCGAGAACGAAATACTTATGAAGGGTACAGACATGCGTGATCATTACGATTTTTCCGAATCCGTCAAGAGTCCATACGCCAAGAAGCTCAAGAAGCAGGTTACGATCCGGCTGGATGAAGATACCGTTGCGTACTTTAAGAATCTTGCTGAGCAAAAAGACCTACCTTATCAGAGTCTTATCAACCTCTACCTACGTGATTGCGCTCAGTCACACAAAGATCTGAAAATTGAGTGGAAGTGAACTGTTAACAAGCGGCTTCTGGCGGACAGGCCAAAGCTCCGGCCAAAAAACGGCCTCCACTTTGCCCTGCCGCAGAGCCGGGCGTTAGACTTGCAAGAGAACATCGCGCATCGTGATGTCGTTTTAACAACCGGAGACATGCCATGGTCAAAGTAGCCTTGTTCGTTCGCCTTGAAGCGAAACCCGGAAAAGAGAAAGAGGTTGAGAACTTCCTTGTGAGTGGCCTTCCCATCGTCAATGAGGAGCCTGACACCACTGCGTGGTTTGGCATTCGCCTTGGACCAAGCACTTTCGGAATCTTTGATGCTTTCCCGGATGAAGCGGGTCGGCAGGCCCATCTCTCCGGCAAGGTCGCAGCCGCGTTGATGGAAAAGGCAGGTGAGTTGTTCTCCGAGCCCCCGTCCATAGAAAACGTTGATGTACTTGCGGCAAAGCTACCTGGCTAGCAAGCCTAACAATTCGTTCAAGCCGAGACCGCTTCGCGGCCTCGGCTTGGTGCCGTGGTATCGTTGCACCCGCCTCGGCCGCGTGCGCGGTCCGGCTTAACTCAGGTGTTAACTGTCAAAAGGAATATGCCATGTACAAGGAGTTTGAAAATCCGCTTCCGCCTAAATTCGGCCGAATGTTTGTCGGCAACGATGCGAAATTGAACCAGGGGCCGCCGAGACCAAATGACACCGTGACGATTCGGGCGGGAGATTCCATAGACTTCTATATCCTTGTCGAAGAATGCGCCCCCGATCTCGTTAGCGGTGAACTAGTGGGTATTGGCCCAGATCCCAGATGGGAATACCAAGGCTGGTCCTATGGAGGCAAGATAAAGGTTCCAGAGTCAGCAGTTACGGCGATAATTCGGGCAGATTAATCAGTTAACCAAGCGGTCAACCGGACCCCAAAAGCGTGCCGCTTTTGGTTCCCTCCGTTGCGCTCCGGCGCCGGTTACTTCAGCGTTAGGGCTTACTGCGTCCCAGCCAATAGCCAGGTTTTCGGGAATGGTGAGCAACCGCAATGACTATAGCCTCTTCTGGCAGTTCAATGGCGACTATATCGTATGGGAAGCGCTCCAGAATCAGGCGTCTTGCACCGGTATCGCCGGCTTCTTTGGGGAGAGGTGATAAAGGGAGGAAGTCTTCTTCAATAACGTCGATAGCTGCATCAACAGCAGCGAAAAACTCGGCTCCGAGTCCAGGCTGCTCATATTCATACCATGCTGCTGCCTCTATCGCTTCCTGCGAGGCCTCTTCCAGTATCCTTACCTTTCGCGCTGTTACTGGCCCAACCTCGCTCTCATCTTTGATCGAAATTCTTCACGGCTGAGCAGCGTGGCTTTTCCGCTTTTGACATTGGACACACGGCGAACAATTTCATCGTTCCACGCCTGTTCTACCGAGTCGTCACGGGGGCCGTCCAGACTCATTATGAGCTCCCGAGCCAACGCTGCACGTTCCGACTCGGAGAGAGTCGAAATCTGGGAGCGTAGGTGGTCTAATGTTTCGGTAGCCATGGAGCCTCCGCAAATGACGATACGATTATGCTATCCCTATTCAAAGGCCCTAACAAGACCAGGCACGGCGACGGCTACTACATTCCGGCTTCGCCTACATTCCGTAGCCGCGCATGCTGGCTGGCGTTAGCCAGGGCGCTCGTCTTGACGTACGTACCTATAGGCGTACACTTGGTGAAAAGTTAAACACGCAAGAGGTGCGTCATGGCCGGAATCACAGCAACTGAGGCGCGCAGCAACCTTTATCGGTTGATTGACGAGACCGCCGAGTCCCACCAACCAATCGTCATTATGGGTAAGCGGAATAAAGCTGTTCTGGTATCCGAAGAGGACTGGTCTGCCATTCAGGAAACACTTTACCTGCTCTCCGTGCCAGGTATGCGGGAGTCTATTCGTGAGGGGATGGATACCCCGGTCGAGGAATGCGATGAGGAGCTGGACTGGTGACATGGAAGTTGGTTTACACCAAGCAAGCCCAGAAAGATGCAAAAAAGTTGGCCTCCAGCGGCCTCAAACCAAAAGCCCAGGAACTGTTAGCGTTAATAGCGGAAGATCCTTATCACAAGCCGCCTCCGTTTGAGAAGCTAATTGGTGATCTTGCGGGGACCTATTCGCGCCGCATTAATATTCAGCATCGCCTGGTCTACCAAGTACTGGAGGACGAGCAAGTGGTGAAAGTCCTCAGACTCTGGAGCCACTACGATTAATGCATAATCAGTAGTGATACCGGAGCTGGGCGATAAGCAAAGCGTCATCCGTGACTTTGTAAACTATTCGGTGTTCTTCGTTGATCCGGCGAGACCAGTACCCGGCGAGGCTGTGTTTGAGGGGCTCTGGTTTGCCAACACCTTCGAACGGTTCTCGTTTGGTCTCTTTGATCAGTTTGTTGATTCGGTTAAGTATCTTTTTGTCGGTTTTCTGCCAGTACAGATAGTCTTCCCAGGCGTTCTCGGAGAAGATGAGTTTCATTCAAGAAGTTCCTTTTCTTGACCACCGCCTTGCTCCAGCTCGGCAACGGATTCCAGCAAACGCCGTGCGTTTTTTGGTGCGCGCAGAAGGTAGGCAGTCTCTTGCAGCGCCTCGTAGTCCTCTAGGGAGATCATTACCACGGACTGCGACTTGTTCCGGGTGATGATCACAGGGGAATGGTCTTCACAGACCTGCTCCATGGTTTTTGCTAGATTGGTTCTAGCGGCTGTGTAGCTAATGGCATCCATAAGGTTGCTCCTGTACAGGATGTTGACCATGGTCAGGATACTGTACACAGAAAGATTTAACAATCGGCTGCACAGCGACCGATTTTTCGCCGCTTTGCGGCTCCAAACCGGCGCGTGATCCGGGAGGCGGATAACGGCACCCGGAAGTGCCCCTGCTCCAAGCGCTTGGCCCACAGGCAATAACCGGTGGCGGTAAAATACAGCATCTTCATCTGAGTCTTGCGCCGATTGACAAAGGCGAAATACTGGCTCGCCCGCAGGATGCGCTGCATATGAGCCAGCTGCGCCACTGGCTGCAGCAAGACTTTGGCCCTTCAGTACCATCACCAAGGACGACGCCATGATTCAACCGGTTATTCTGAGCGGTGGCAGCGGCACCCGGCTTTGGCCGCTCTCCCGCGAGCAGATGCCCAAACAGTTTTTGCACTTAACCGGCGAGCAGAGCCTGCTTCAGCAAACGCTCACCCGCCTTGAGGGCTTGACGACGCTACCGCCGATGCTGATAGGCCACCACTCGCACCGGTTCTTAATGGCCGAGCAACTTCGCGAAGTTCAGCAAAAGGGCCAGATCGTACTAGAGCCAGCAGGGCGCAATACCGCCCCGGCGATTGCCTGCGCGGCACTGCTGGCAAGGCAAACGGGCGAAGACCCGCTGCTGCTGGTATTACCTGCAGACCACGTGATAGGCGATGCGCTAGCGTTTACCGATAGCGTGCAGCGTGCTGAACCGCTCGCGGAGCAGGGCTATTTGGTCACCTTTGGCGTGGTGCCGACGCACCCAGAAACCGGCTACGGCTACATTGCCTGTGGCAATGCGCTGGGGGCAGGGCACCATCTGGAGGCGTTCATCGAAAAACCCGCGCTAGAGCGCGCCAAAGCATTGCTTGAGCAGGGCGATACGCTTTGGAATAGCGGTATGTTCTTGCTGCGTGCCTCCCGCTATTTGGCGGAACTTGAACGGCTTCAGCCAGACATGCTGGCCGCCTGCCAAGAAGCCGTAGCCCGCGCCCACCGTGATTTGGATTTTCTGCGCTTGGACGAGCAGGCGTTCCAGCGCTGCCCCAGCGAATCGATCGATTACGCGGTCATGGAGCACTGCTCCCAGGCTGCCGTGGTGCCTTTGGATGCCCAATGGGGCGATATAGGCAGCTTCGATGCGCTGATGGCGACCCATACGCCTGATACAGCGGGCAATGTGGTCACCGGGGATGGGGTGTTGAGCGATACTCAGCGCTCGTTAGTGGTAGCGAACCACCGATTGGTGGCCACACTTGGCGTTGAAGACCTGATCGTGGTGGAAACCTCGGACAGTGTACTGGTGGCCCATCGCGACAAGGCGCAGGGCGTTAAGCAGCTCGTCGCGGCGCTGACCCAGGCTGGGCGCAGCGAGCCGCATACCTCGCCGCAGGTACACCGCCCTTGGGGCAGCTTTCAAGCCATGAACAGCGGCGAGCGCTACCAAGTGAAGCATATTACCGTGCGCCCTGGGGCGCGGCTTTCGCTACAGCGCCACCACCACCGCGCGGAGCACTGGGTGGTGGTCAGCGGCACGGCTAAGGTGACGCTGGATGAACGCACGTTTTTGGTCAGCGAGAACCAGTCCACTTACATCCCCATTGGCGCACTGCACCGTTTGGAGAACCCGGGCAAAATCCCACTGGAGCTGATCGAGGTACAGTCCGGCAGTTACCTGGGCGAGGATGATATCGAACGGTTGGATGACGTGTACGCTCGCCACAGCGATGAGTAATTGAGTGCACTTACCAGAGCCAGCTACCGGGCCGTGCCGGTGGCTGGCCTTTACGCACCGCCACCCAACCGATAATGCAGCGCACGCCTAGCCATACCACCAGCAGCGGCCAGAGTAGCGTCCCGATAAAGATCAGGCTCAGGGTAAACGTGACGATAAAGTAGAGGCTGCCGATCCAGAACGTGCGGATGAGGTAGCGGTAGTGGGCCTGTAGCCAAGGCGCTGCTTCTTTGCGATAGACATAGGCGATAATCACACCGATCAATAGCGTGACATTAGCCGTGACCAGCCCTGCTAAATAGAGGGCATAAATAATTTGCGTGGGACGCGTATCCTGTTTGGGGAGGTACTGCTCAGTCATGCCCATCCTCACTTAATAGAGACGGAAATCGTTGGCGTTAGGCAGCCCTTGCTGCTCTTCCACCACTTTGCGGTAGCGTTTGTACTCCCACTGATACTGCGCCGGATCCAGGGCAATGGAGGCTTCAACGCTGGCATTCACGCCGGTAGCTGACTCTGTATCATCAGCGCTATACACCCGCTCGTCAGCGTCTAGGAAGTGGATCTCGAAGCCTTTGCCAGGAATACGCAGGGCCACACCGGTGACCACCCGTGCCTGTGTGCGCGCCACCAGCTTGGGTAACAGCGTCGCGGTATAGGAATCGCGGCCATAGAACGGCGCAAACACGCCGCTACCCCAGTCCGGCTCTTGGTCCGGCAAAATACCAATGGCCTCGCTACGTTTCAGCGCTTTGAGCAGCGCCGCCACGCCCCGTGGGTTAGTGGGCACGAGCTTTGCCCCCATGCGCTCGCGGCCATGGCGGATAATCGGCTCCAGCTCTGTGATTTTGGGCGGCTCGTACATAGCGGTAAACGGAAAGTGGCTGGAAAGCCAAAAGTTCAGCACTTCCCAGTTTCCAAAGTGAGGAGCAAGCACGATCACGCCGCGCCCCTCGGCCCGGGCGCTATCCAGCTTGTCGCGGCCATGTACCGCTAGAATGCTGGCTTCTACCTTCTCGGGCGGGGCCATCCAGGCGTGACCGAGTTCCAGCATCGTCGCGGTGGAGTGCTGTAGGCTCTGTTTGGCCAGGGATTGCCGTTGATTGGCAGGCGCGTCGGGGTAGACCACCTTCAGATTGATCTCGGTTACCTTGCGCTCGCGTTTGCTAAAGCGATACACCTGCGGGCCGACCAGAGCCGCAATGCGCCAGAGCCAGCGCACCGGCCAGCGGGAGAGCGTGCGCCATAGCGTTGCAATGGCACGGGCTTGAAAGCGCGATGCAGGGGGAGTTGCCTGTTCGGTCATGGATTACAGTAGCCAGCTATCGACATTGGAGGGCGCGCGCTTCTCCTGCAGCCCTTTAAAGCCCTTTACGCAGCGCACGATAAACCACACGACCAACGCCAACAGCATGGGGAAGCCAACAAGAATCAGGGTAAGCAGCGTAGCGATACTGCCGTAGAGCAGGCCAATCCAGAAGGTGCGGATCTGATAGCGGTAGTGCTCATCTAGCCATACTGGACCTTTGCCGCGGTAGACATAAGCAATAATCACGCCGATTAGTGACGTAAAACCCAACACAAAGCTTGCCAGGTAGAGAGCGTAAATCACCATGGCCATGGTGGTGTCTGGGGCGGGGGAGGTCTCTTCCGACGAAGTGTGGTGGTTAACCACTTCGCCTTCCAATGGGGCGTCATCACGCATGGGCGTACCTTTTCTATTCAGTTTAATTCGAGCATCCTGCGGACACCTTTTCTGCGCGCTATGATAGCGTGGGCAGTGCGACTTATCACCCGCAGGCCACCCACGCCTAGGGTTGAGCGCTTAACGCGCTGCCGGGCGGCAGATTTCCAGCAGGTTGCCGTCGGGGTCGCGCAGGTAAATCGACTCGATGGGGCCGCTGGCACCCTGGCGGGCCACGGGGCCAAGCTCGACCTCGATGGCCAGTGCATCCAGGTGCTGCTTAAACTCGTCCAGCGGTAGCTGGCAGCGCAGGCATAAATCCAGGCTGCCCGGTGTCGGCGTGGCTGAAATGGGCGCGATATCGGTATCGGTTTGGTGCAAGCGCAGGGCCGTGTCACCCAGCATCAAGTCAACGCGCTGAGCGTCCCGATAGCGTACATCCAGGCCTAATACACGAGAGTAAAAATCCACTGCGCGACCCATATCGGTCACGGTAACCACAAGATGATCCAGACCTGAGAGCATGCCTCTTTCCTTAATACAAACGTAAAACCAGAGAATACGATGATGCGACGCTGTCCGCTATGCCACGCGCAGGAGTCTGCGCTGTACCACCAAGACCGTCGCCGTGATTACTACCAGTGTGCCACGTGTGCGCTAGTGTTTGTGCCTAGCGAGCAGCATTTAACCGCTGCCGCCGAAAAAGCCGAGTACGACCAGCACCAAAACTCGCCGCAGGATACGGGATATCGGCGCTTTTTGGGGCGTTTATTTAATCCGTTGGCAACAAAGCTAGCTCCTGGCGCAAGAGGGCTGGATTTTGGCTGCGGCCCTGGGCCAACGCTCTCGGTGATGTTTGAGGAAGCGGGCTTTGATATAGATGTGTATGACATCTTTTACGCGCCCCATGCCGCGAATCTGACTCGCCAGTATGACTTCATTACCGCCACCGAAGTAGTGGAGCACTTGGCGGCACCGGGCGAGGCGCTGAACCAGCGGGTCGCGCAACTGCTACCCGGAGGCTATCTTGGGCTGATGACCAAGCGAGTGACGAGCCAGCAAGCCTTCGCCCGCTGGCACTATATTAACGACCCAACCCACGTCTGCTTTTTTAGTGAAGCGACCTTCCGCTGGTGGGCGGCTGAACAGGGTTTAACAGTCGAATTTACTGGCAACGACGTGGTAATTTTTAGAAAACACTAATCTGCTTGCTATAAGGGCGAAAAAGCATTGACTTTGCGCCTATGGAAGCAATAATTGCGCGCCCGTTTTCTTGCCTGTTTGATGTGATGGCGTGTTAACGGCAACGATTCATCCATTGAGCAAGGTGAGGTACGCATGTCGCGGCAACTGCTGGCCATGGCGTTAGCGCCCCTACTAGGGCTGTTTATTCTTGGGATTGGCAATGGCTTTCTCGCCACGCTGATTACCGTGCGCTTAGACGCAGCAGGTGAATCGGCGACGGTGATCGGGATTGTCTCGTCAGCCTATTTCATCGGCCTGGCCCTGGGGGCCATGTTTAATGATCGCCTGTTGCTGCGCATTGGCCATATTCGTGCTTACGGCAGTTTTGCATCGCTGGTGGCCGTCACCGTGCTGTTGCAGGGGTTGTTCTTCGACCCTTGGGCGTGGTTTGCCCTGCGCCTGGTGGGCGGTTGGGCCACGGTAGGCGTCTATCTGGTCATCGAGAGCTGGCTGTTGACCGCGGGCGACCAGAAAGTGCGTGGCCGCCTGCTGGCACTGTACATGATCTCCCTTTACGCCGCTGGGGTGCTGGGGCAGCTTATGCTCGGTGTCACCAGCGCCATGGGCGACACCGCGCCCTTTATGGTGATTGGCCTGTTGGCGTCGCTCTCGGTACTGCCGATGGCGATGATTCCCCGCGTGTCGCCGCTCATCGAACACGCCGAGCCGCTACCGCCTCTCCGCTTGATTACCATGACACCCACCGGCGTGATGGGCAGTCTAGGTTCCGGCATGGTGGTGGCCGCTGCTTATACGCTGCTGCCGCTTTATCTACAGCGCATTGGTATGAGCGTAAACGAGGTAGGTCAGATGATGGCCGTGCTCGTCCTTGGCGCGATGTTGCTGCAGTACCCCATTGGCCGCTGGTCGGATCGCCATGATCGCCAAATGGTGCTGATTGGTATCAGCGCCTTCTGCGTAGTGATTTCAGCGGCCATGCTGTGGTTGCCGCTCTCCACGCCGCTGCTCGCCGTGCTGCTCTTTTTGCTGGGCGGCGGCGTCTTTGCGCTTTACCCGGTGGCCGTTAGTCATGCCGCCGACCGCGCGCCTGCCGGTGCACTGGTGCGCATGAGCCAAGGCCTTTTGTTGATTAACTCGATTGGTGCCACCATCAGCCCGCTGATGATCTCGCCGGTGATGACCGCCATGGGCGATGCTGGCTTGTTCTGGGCGTTTGGCTCACTGAGTCTATTCTTCGTGCTGTTCTTCGGCTGGCGTCGTAGTGTTCGCCCGGCACCGGTACCGGTGGCACCGTTTACGGCCACTGCGCCGATGACCGCCGCAGGTGCTGAGCTGGTGGTGACCGAGGAGCTGGTACAAGGGGCGCTTGAGCACGAGCACCTGGAAGACCTGTCTGACGTTGTGCCTGAGGTCGACGTGGCCGAACCCGTAGTAGGGCCGCCTCAGGAAGACGAGAGCCATATTACCTATTACGACGATGTAGAAACCGAGGTGCGTCGGTAGGTGAACTGCAATATCGAGTAAGGTGAGACCTTGGGCTAATGGTGTGGCGAAAGTAGGGAAACTACTATCAGCGATAGTGTTTTTACTATTTCACCGCATTTGCCTGGGGTTTTGCCATGAATTATTACGCCGCGCCGGTCCGAGATCTGCGCTTTGTGCTCGAAGAGATGTTAGCGCACCGCTCCTTGGCGTTGCCGGGGTTTGAAGAGGCGACGCCTGATCTCGTCGAGGCTGTGCTGGAAGAGGCTGCGAAACTGGCGGGCGATGTCTGGGGCCCGCTCAACAGCACGGGCGACCGCCAGGGGGCTAAGCGCCATACTGATGGCAGCGTCACCACTCCTGAAGGCTTTGCCGCCGCCTATCAAGCGTATGTGGAGGGCGGCTGGAACGGTATTGGCGTGTCTGAAGAGCTGGGCGGGCAGAACCTACCCGAAGTGGTTGCCAGTGCGGTGCAGGAGATGCTCCACGGCGCGAACATGGCGTTAGGGCTATGCCCGATGCTCACCGCCGGTGCCATCGAGGCGCTGGCCCATCACGGCAGCGATGCCTTAAAAGCGACCTACCTGCCCAAGCTGGTTGAGGGCTCCTGGACCGGCACCATGAACCTCACCGAACCCCAGGCGGGGTCGGACCTCTCCAAAGTGCGCACCAAAGCCGTTCCGGAAGGCGATCACTACCGCATCAGCGGCCAAAAAATCTACATCACCTGGGGCGAGCACGACGCTGCCGAGAACATCATTCACCTCGTCCTTGCCCGCAAGCCCGATGCCCCGGAAGGTAATAAGGGTATTTCGCTGTTCCTGGTTCCCAAATTTCTGGTGAACGACGATGGCTCGCTTGGCGAGCGTAACGACGTCACCTGCGCCTCCATCGAGCACAAGCTCGGCATTCACGGCTCGCCCACTTGCACGCTGAGCTTTGGGGAAAACGGCGGTGCCGTAGGCTATCTGGTGGGGGAGGAGGGGCGCGGGCTCAACCACATGTTCACCATGATGAACGAGGCGCGCCATAAGGTCGGGATCCAAGGGATTGGCGTGGCCGAACGCGCCTGCCAGCACGCCTTGGCCTACGCGAATGACCGCACTCAGGGCCGCTCCCCCAAACAGCGGGGCGGCAGCGAGTGCACCATTAGCGATCACTTTGACGTGCGCCGGATGCTGCTCTCCATGCGTGCCCGTACCGATGCGCTGCGTGCCCTGGCGCTCTACTGTGCCGGGCAGTTAGATATCGCTCGCCGTGCAGAGAGCGACGCCGAACGCCAAGCCGCTCAGGCCTGCGCCGATGTTCTGATCCCGATTGTGAAGAGCTTCTCGACCGACCAAGCGGTGGATATTGCCTCTATGGGCGTGCAGGTGCACGGCGGCATGGGCTACGTGGAAGAGACCGGAGCGGCCCAGCTATTGCGGGATGCGCGCATTGCGCCTATCTATGAAGGCACCAACGGCATTCAAGCGCTGGACTTGGCCGGCCGAAAACTGCAGCGAGACGGGGGGGCGGCACTCTCTGCGCTGATCGATGATGTGCATAAAACGGCCGAAGCGCTGCGGGGTGAAGCGTCGCTGGCCAGCATGGGCAGTGCACTCGCGGCGGGCGCTGACGACTTGCGCGCCGCCATGGCCTTGGTACTGGAGCAGGGCAGCGACCCTGAGCACGGCCCCGATGCCGTACAGGCGTACGCCACGCCGCTGTTGAGCCTTGCCGGGCACGTACTGTGCGCTTGGCAAATGGGCATTGCAGCGCTGCATGCCCAACAGGCTGTAGACGGCGGCAGCGATGAGCCGTTTTACCGCGCCAAACTGTGCAGCGCCGAGTTTGCCATTCACCAATGGCTGCCGGTTGGCCGCGCCCAGCATGCCGTGATTGAGGCTGGTTGGCACTGTTTTGGCCAGTTTGATAGCGCCGCCTACTAACGTCCCCGCCGCCTTAAGGGCGGCGGTATTCGTTATAAGTGTCCGATAATAAAACGTCCTATAACAACAGCGAGAGTGCAGGAACCGATCATGACCTCCATCTTTGAACAAGACTTACCGCCGACCGCTGCCAACCATGTGGCGCTCTCACCGCTCACGTTTATTGAGCGCTCGGCGGCTATTTATCCAGATTACCCGGCCGTGGTGCATGGCCAGACGCGCCGTACTTGGGCAGAGACCTGGGCACGCTGCCGCCAGTTAGCCTCGGCGCTGGAAAAGCGTGGCATTCAACCCGGGCAAACGGTGGCCGCCATGCTGCCCAATATTCCGGCGATGTTCGAGGCCCACTTCGGCGTGCCGCTGGCGGGATGCGTGCTGAATACGCTCAATATTCGCCTCGATGCCGACGCCATTAGCTATATGCTGGCCCACGGCGAAGCCAAGGTGATTCTGGTAGACCCTGAGTTTGCCGAGGTGATTCAAGCGGCGGTTGCCAAGTTGGAAAGCAAGCCGCTGATTATCGATGTGGCCGACCCGGAATTTTTGGGCGAGACCCAAGGCATTGGCGAGCTGGAGTACGAGGCGCTGCTGGCCGAGGGCGACCCGGAGTACGCTTATCAACTGCCCAGCGACGAGTGGCAGGCGATTTCGCTGAACTACACCTCCGGCACCACTGGCAAGCCCAAGGGCGTGGTGTATCACCATCGCGGTGCCTACCTGAACGCGGTGAGCAACATTCTCGAGTGGGCTATGCCGCACCATCCTGTCTACCTGTGGACGCTACCGATGTTCCACTGTAACGGCTGGTGCTTCCCCTGGACCATTGCCGCCAATGCAGGCGTCAGCGTTTGCTTACGCAAGGTAGACCCCAAACGCATTACCGATTTGATCGCTGCAGAGGGCGTCACTCACTTTAGCGGTGCGCCGATCGTGCTCAATGGGCTGGTGAACCTGCCCGCCGAACAGAAGCGGGTGTTCGATCATCCGGTGAAGGTGACCACCGCCGGGGCCGCGCCGCCTGCCTCGGTGATAGCCGGGGTGGAAAAGCTGGGCATTGAAGTGACCCACGTTTATGGCCTGACGGAAGTGTATGGCCCGGTCACGGTATGTGCCTGGCACGCGGCCTGGGACGAACTGCCGCTGGAGTCGCGGGCCAAACTCAAGTCACGCCAGGGCGTGCGCTACCACATGCTGGAAGCGCTCTGCGTCGCCGATCCGGTCACGCTGGAACCCGTTGCCAAGGATGGCCAAACCATCGGCGAAATCCTGATGCGCGGCAACAACGTGATGAAGGGATATCTCAAAAACGCCGAGGCCACGGAAAAAGCGCTGGAGGGCGGTTGGTATCACACGGGCGACTTGGCGGTATGGCATGCCGACGGCTATATCGAGATTAAAGATCGCTCGAAAGATATCATCATCTCGGGCGGTGAAAACATCTCCACCATTGAAGTCGAAGATGCCATTTACAGCCATCCAGCGGTGGAAGAGGCCGCCGTGGTCGCGAAGCCGGATGAAAAGTGGGGCGAAACGCCCTGCGCGTTCGTCAAACTGAAAATAGGTTACGGCGAAGTCACCGAGGCGGATATCATTGCCCACTGCCGTAAGCATCTTGCGAGCTTTAAAGTGCCGAAAACGGTGGTTTTTAGCGAACTGCCCAAAACGTCCACGGGCAAAATTCAAAAATTCGTGCTGCGCGAAGAAGCCAGACAGCACCAGTCAGGGGAACAGCAATGAGCGAACAGCGGATTGGCGTGGTAGGCGCAGGCACCATGGGGCAGGGGATTGCTCAAGTGGTGGCCGCCAATGGCTTTAATGTGCGGCTGTACGATGTCGCCGATGAGCAGCTCACCCGCGCCAAAAATGCGATCGATAAAGGGCTCGAGAAGCTCGTTGCTAAAGAGAAGATGACGGCAGAGGGCAAGCAGGAAGCGCTGGCTCGGCTTTCGACCACCACGGCGCTGGATGCGCTCAGCGACTGCAGCGTGATCATCGAAGCTGCCCCCGAGCAGCCCGCATTGAAAGAGAAGCTGTTTCGGGATCTCAGCCATTTGAGCAGCGACGCTATTCTGGCGTCGAACACGTCGTCTCTATCACTGACTCGACTGGCGGCGGTCTGCGAGCGCCCTGAGCGGGTGGTAGGCATGCACTTCTTCAACCCGGTGCCGGTACTCAAGTTGGTCGAGGTGATCCGCGCCGAGCAGACCTCGGATGCCACCGTAGAGCGCATCGAAGCGCTGACCAAGGCGCTGGGCAAAACCGCTGTGCCGGTGGGCGATGCGCCTGGCTTTGCCGTGAACCGTTTGCTGGTGCCGATGATCAACGAGGCCGCGTTTATCGTGCAGGAAGGCACCGCCACGCCGGAAGCCATCGATGACGCCATGAAGCTGGGTGCCGCCCATCCCATGGGGCCGCTGGCGCTGGCGGATTTGATTGGCCTGGATGTGTGCTTGGCGATCATGGAAGTGCTGCAGGAAGGTTTTGGCGATCCCAAGTACCGACCCTGCCCGCTGCTCAAGCGCATGGTGGCCGCAGGCTATCTGGGCCGCAAAAGTGGCCGTGGGTTCTATATCTACGAATAGCAGGCAGCGAGCTTAGGGGGCGACAAAAAGCTTAGGGGGCGACAAAAGAAGTGATTGCCACCCAACCAAGCGTTCGCTAGGGTTGAGTGGTAACCACTTCTACGCGCAATAACAATTAAGGAGCCGCCATGAGCGACGCAGTGATCGAGAAGGTTGATAACGATGGCGTGGTACGCCTGACCATTAATCGTCCCAAAGCCTTGAACGCGCTGAACAGCGAAGTGCTCAGCGCTTTGGAAGCGCATCTGGTCGAGTTGGAAGCTCACCCCAGCCTGCGGGCGGTATTGATTACGGGGGCCGGGGAAAAATCCTTCGTGGCCGGGGCAGACATCACCGAAATGCGGGATAAAACCCCCGAAGAGGCCCGCGCATTTGCCAGCCAGGCACTGCGTACCATCAAACGCCTGGAAACACTGCCCGTGCCGGTGGTCGCGCTGGTCAACGGGTTTTGCCTTGGCGGCGGCTGCGAACTGGCGCTGGCCTGCGACTGGGCCGTCGCCAGCGACAACGCCATCTTCGGCCAGCCGGAAGTCCTGCTAGGCGTCATTCCCGGCTTTGGCGGCACCCAGCGCCTGCCGCGCCGAGTCGGCCCCGCCATGGCGATTGATTTGGTCACTACCGGGCGCAAAATCGATGCCCAGGAAGCGCTGCGCATTGGCCTCGTTAACCGCGTAATGCCCCAGGCAGAGCTTGAAAGCTATGTTGAAGAGCTTACCAAACAGCTGAAGGGCAACGGGCCGCTGTCGGTACGCGGGGCCAAACAAGCCGTTCACGACGGCATGGACCAAGACCTAGACAGCGCCCTGGCGCTGGAAACCAGCCTGTTCGCTTTCTGCTTTGCAGGCCAGGAGCAGAAAGAGGGCATGAGTGCCTTTGTCGAGAAGCGCAAACCCAATTTCTAAGCTCTCTTTTTTCTAAGCTCTCTTTTTTCGAGTTTTACTTATTTGAGGGGTGGCGCACGCGTCACCCCTTATTTTATTCTCAGGCTTACTATTTCTTACTATGCCGGAGTGACCGCGATGCAGTGGGCCGCCTTTCTTCTTGCCGCGCTGGGGTTTGCCTATTTACCCGGGCCTGCGATGTTATACACCGCAGCACAAACGCTGGGACGTGGCCGACGGGCGGGCTGGTTGGCGGTGGCTGGGGTGCATCTTGGTTGCTATGTGCATGTTATCGCCGCCGCACTGGGGTTAGCGCTGCTGTTTGCGGCCATTCCACCTGCCTATCTCGCGATGAAAATCATCGGTGGACTCTATTTGCTCTGGATGGGCGTGCGTTTATGGCAACAAGGCATTCGCACGAGCAGTGACGAACTCCCGCTCGCTTCAACCAAGCGGGTACTGCGCGATAGCTTTCTGGTGGAAGTGCTTAACCCTAAAACGGCGCTTTTCTTCGTGGCGTTTCTGCCGCAATTTGTGCAGCCCGATATTGCCATGCCGGTCGCATGGCAATTGCTTTGGTTAGGCATTGCCACCAACGTGCTGTTCTCGTCAGCGGATGTGGTGGTGGTGCTATTGGCCAGCCCGCTTCGCGCATGGCTGCAAACGTCTCATGGCTCTTCCCGGTTGATTCAACGGATTGGCGGAGGCGTATTAATGGGGCTCGGAAGTAATACGTTGGTCCAGGCAGCACGGTAGGGCCAGTCACTGTGATGTTCACCGTAAGGAGCGCGGCATGTTTGATCTGTATATCGCTAACAAGAACTACTCTTCCTGGTCACTTCGCCCTTGGGTGCTGCTCAAAGCGCTGGAGATCCCCTTTAACGAGCATTTAATGCCTTTTGAAGGTGGGTTCGGGGAAAGTCACACCACGTTTAAGCGCTTTTCGCCGTCTGGCTTAGTGCCGTGCCTGGTGGATAACGATCACAATGTTGCCGTGTGGGACTCGCTGGCGATTGTAGAGTACGTAGCGGAAACACACCCGAACGTATGGCCGCAAGCGCGTGAGGCGCGGGCCTGGGCGCGCTCCGCCAGTGCCGAGATGCATAGCGGCTTTGGCGCGTTGCGGGATGAGTGTTCCATGAACTGTGGCGTGCGCGTGGCGATGAATGAACTCTCTCCTGGGCTTAACGGCAACTTGGCGCGTTTAGATGCGCTGTGGCAGGAGGGGCTTGCGCGTTTTGGCGGCCCGTTTCTGGCAGGTGAGCGCTTTACCGCGGTGGATGCGTTTTACGCCCCGGTGGCGTTTCGGATACAAACCTTCAACCTGCCGCTGAGTGAAGCCTCCCTCGCTTATGTGCAGCGCCTGTTAGCCCTACCCGCCATGCAGGAGTGGTACGAGGCTGCGCTGAAAGAGACATGGCGTGAGCCGATGCATGAAGAAGAAACAGTGAAGCATGCCACCCTGCTGAGTGACGAACGCGCGATAGGGTAGTGCGCAGCGCGTGGATGGCTGCGCGGTGATCACACAAATCCGCTACACTGGCGCGCATATCACTAGAGAATGTTGAGATTCATGTTATGGCGCTAAGTGCGACCCCTTATAAAGTCGACGTTAACCTGACCGACCTGGACCGCAACGTCTATGAAACGTTGCGGTTCACGGTAGCCCGCCACCCTTCTGAAACAGAAGAGCGTCTGTGCTCCCGGCTGATTGCTTATATCCTCTGGTACAGCGAATCGCTGGCATTCGGGCGGGGGCTGTCTGATGTTGACGAGCCAGCGCTTTGGGAAAAAAGCCTGGATGGCCGAGTGCTGCACTGGATAGAAGTCGGCCTGCCCGATGCCGAGCGTTTAACCTGGTGTTCGCGCCGCGCTGAGCGGGTGTCCCTGCTGGCGTATGGCCGCGTGGATATCTGGGAAAGCAAGGTGCTGCCCGCCGTCGCTTCCTTGAAAAATGTGCACGTCGCTGGATTGCCGCAAGAGGCGCTGGCCACCGTGGCAGCAGGCCTACCGAGGGCGATTAACTGGGCCGTCATGATTAGTGACGGTTCGCTGTTTATCACTGATGAAAACGGCCAGCACGAGATCACCCCGCAGTGGCTATTACGGGAGCGATAGGTATTCATGTGCTAGCGTTAAATAACGGACTGGTTGCCAGTTCGTTATAACAAGGAAGTACCTCAGGGTGGGTAGGCATTGCGTGTGACATGCATTACATAAAGTAGCTTGCTATCTATTTGCATGTTTACATACAATCAGCAATGTTTGTTGCCCCCCCCCCCCCGCTAATAGGCTGCCACCTGCCCAGCTCTCAACTCAAGGAATGAGCCATGACGCCGTCTGCTCTTCATCGCAGAGATGAATCTTCTAAAGCCATCTTTTGCAAAGCCGTGCTGCCGTTTGTATTACCGTTCAGCTTACTGCCCGCTATTGCGTTGGCCGACGATAGTTCGCTTTCCATTAAGCATGCAAACGATGGACTTGCCAGCAGTGATGATGGCCACTTTACCAGTGGCTTCGAGTTGAATTGGATGTTTACCCCCGAACCGCAAAGCTGGACACAGCGTTTAGCAGCAGCACTGCCTGACAGCATTATTAGCCAGGCAGATCGCGCCTCTTACCGCTTAGTACACCAAATTTATACGCCCAATGTGATTGAGCGCCGCGAGCTGATTGAAGATGATCGCCCCTACGCGGGTTTAGTATATGGCGGTGTGTCGCTTTATGAAGATAAGCCGATGGGCCGTTGGCAGCAGGCCACCGACCTGCATTTGGATGTTGGCTTGGTAGGCCCTTCCTCCCAGGCGGATAGCATTCAGCGGGAGGTTCACCGTGTTACCGATAGTGACCGGCCGCGCGGTTGGCAAAACCAATTGGGCGATGAGGCAATCGTCAACCTGACCATGCGCCGCCAGTGGTGGTATGACACGCCTCTGGCAAGTAAACAGTTTTCCCACGGCCCCGGTGTCGGGATGGCGCTTGGCAACCTGTATACCTATGCCAGCGCTGGTTACAGCGTTCGTTGGGGCGACGATGCCCAGGGTATTCCTACGTTAACGCCTAATCCTGGCAGCCGCCATCAGCTAAATGGCAGCAGTGGCTGGCAGTGGTACCTGTTCGCAAACGTGGAGGGATATTACATGGCACAGAACCTGACGCTGGATGGCAACACCTTTAGAAATAGTCACTCAGTAGACCGTAACGAGTGGGTGGCTGATGTTTCTACCGGGCTGGCATTGGCTTGGGAAGAGTGGCAGGTAACCTTCGCAGCCGTGCAGCGCACCCGCGAGTTCGATGGCCAGGATGAACAGGATAAATTTGGTGCGTTGACGCTTACCAAGCAATTTTAATTTTTGATGAAGCCTAAATCCAGCGGATAGCATCGCACCCAGGCACTATGGTTGCTACCTTGGGTGGTGGAAGGCATCTGTCTTTCGTCACTCAGGGGTGAGCGCCAATGGAAATGGTCTTTTTTAGCGGTTGGGAAAGTTTGGCCCGTACCCTGGTGGTGGGGTTACTTGCCTACACGGTGCTGATCGTGTTTTTACGTATCTCGGGTAATCGCACGCTATCCAAAATGAACGCCTTTGATCTTATTGTGACCGTGGCTTTGGGTTCTACGCTTGCCACCGTACTGCTATCGAAAGACGTGGCGTTGGCAGAGGGTGCGCTGGCACTAGGGCTGTTGATTTCCCTGCAGTTCATCATTACGTGGCTGAGCGTGCGTGTCAGCTGGGTAAAGCGGCTCGTCACGGGGGAACCGATACTGCTGCTGTATGACGGGGAGTTATTGCAAGCGTCGCTAAGGAAGGCGAGGGTAACGCAGGATGAAGTGCGTTCTGCCGTACGCAGCAGCGGGCTTTTACGTTTAGAGGCTGCTCAGGCGGTGGTGCTGGAAACCGACGGTTCGCTAAGTGTGGTAAAGCGCGGGGAAGGAAAAGGTGAATCCAGCTTAGCAGGGGTGGGCGGCCCTTAAAGCGCAGGCTTCACCTGCTGGCCGTTCACGGGCAGCGAGCACAGTGGTAATCTTCGCCCCTTTCTTAACGCGTAAGGGCGACCTGTGAACATTAAAGCTGACCTCTCGATTCTAGATATTATTGGCCACCTGCTCATCTGGGTGTTGCTCACCATTATTACCTTTGGCATTGCGCTGTTTTTCTTTCCTTACTCCTTCGCTCGCTTCGTGATCAACCGCACCAGCGTGGTGGATAACGCAACCGGCGTAGAGCGGAAAATGGTTTGCGATATCAATATCTTCAGCAATGTTGGCCATATTATTCTGTGGATGGTGATCTCATTTCTGACCCTGGGGCTTGGCTATATTTTCTACTTTTACCGGGTGTGGAACTACGCGTTGAATAACTCTCGCCTGCAGTAATGTCAGCCCCCTCGCAAGCGAAGAGCCCCTTGCACTGCCTGCCGACCTTCGGCAGGCAGTCATTTTTTGAGAAATATTTGCATTAACGCATCTTCCTGTCCGACTCAACTCACCTTTCGCCTCCGTTGACATCCTTTGTATAGCCTCCTATATTTTCGCGAATAAAAATTACTATCATTAGCATTAATATTCGCTCTGGGATCTTTCACGATGAAACCTGTACCTACCTTTCGCCTGCGCACGCTGAGCGTCGCGGTTGCCTTAGCCTCGGCTGCTGCTGTGCCGGTAGTTTATGCACAAGAGAGCAGCGTCAATCTGGATACGGTTGAAGTCACCGCTGAATCGGCCGGTCTTTATGGGTACAGCGATGCTGAGCGGGAGCCCTCAGTAGGCAAGCTGGATGTGCCGCTGGCCGAACAGCCTTACTCCATGTCAGTGATCGACCAAGAGTTTATTCAGGAGAGCGGTGCCAAAAACATTCAAGATGCGCTGCTGTATACCCCCGGCGTGTACGCGGGCAACTTCGGATTCGACACTCGTGGCGACAGCGCTAAAGTGCGCGGGCTAGATGCAGGCCGCTATTTGGATGGTTTGCGCCAAGTGTATGGCTCCTACAACACCGTGCGCACCAACGTCTACGCGCTGGAGAGTGTGGAGGTGTTACGCGGGCCATCTTCCATGCTGTATGGCCAAGCTGATTTGGGCGGCATCATCAACGGCGTCTCTAAACTACCCCCAGCGGTGAGGTTTGGGCGCAGTACGGCTCCTACGACCGCAAGCAGCTGGCGTTGGACGTGACCGGGGCGGCCGATGAAGAGGGCGAGTTTCTTTATCGCTTAGTGGCGTTAACCCGCGATAGCGATACCCAAGTCGATCACGTTGAAGATGATGGCTACCTGTTTGCGCCATCGTTTACGTGGCGCCCTAGCGACGCCACCAACATTACGCTGCTACTGAACCGCCAGGAAAACAAAGGTCAGGTATCGGCGCAGTTTCTTCCCCAGGCAGGCACGTTAGCGCCGGGTTCACTGGGCTTTATTGGCTCTGAGCGCTTTGTTGGCGAGCCGGGTTGGGACCGCTACGACCGGGAAAAGATCGAAACAACGCTGTTTGTTGATCACCAGCTCAACGACAGCTGGGCGTTTGCTGCCACCGCCCGCTATACCGATTCCAGCACCGAAACCCGCGAGCACTGGGTGGATATCCCCAGCGTGCCCGATGCTAACGGCAATGTGAATCGGACCATCTTTATGGCCGATGCTCAAACGCGCATTCTCAATATGGATGCGCGCCTAGAAGGCGAGTTTGCGCTTGGCAATACCCAACATACGCTGGTGGCGGGTATCGACCGTCAGGACGCTCGCTGGTCTCAGGATAACTACAGTTCGGTGGCCAGTGGTGGCGGGCAGTTCAACGTCTATAACCCTCAGTATGGCAATCTTCAGCTGGATTCGCTGAACCCCACTGACCGCCCGGATAATGAGATTGAGCAGGTGGGCGTGTATCTGGCCGATCATATCGAAGTAGGGCCAGTAGTGGTGTCCGCAGGCCTGCGGCGTGACTGGGCAGAGAATCGCACGCTGGCACTGTCTGGACCGGATACGGTCAGTGATGAAGGTGAAACCACCGGCCGGCTGGGGCTGATGTACCGCTTTGATAACGGCTTCTCACCCTATGTCAGCTACTCCGAAGCGTTCGCCATGAACCTGGGTAACGACGGCACAGCTAACCCAAGCCCCTTGAAGCCCACCACCGGCGACCAGGAGGAGATTGGCTTTAAGTACGTATCTCCAGATCAATCCCTGGCCGTGAGCGCGGCCTACTTTGATATTACTCAGCAAAACCGCATTAGCGACGGCGTTACTCCAGGCGGCGTCGAGCAAGTGGGTGCCGTGGTCGATGGCTGGGAGCTACAGGTAAATAAGCGCTGGCAGCAGTTTGAAACCCAGGTCGCATACACCAACTTAAACGCCACTAACGACGGTACCGGTATTCGCTTGCCGTATGTGGCTGAAGAGCAGGCTTCCTGGTGGAGCCGCCTGTATGTTGGTAATAACTGGCGTATTGGGGCGGGCGTTCGTTATGTCGGCGACAACGTTGGCTCTGGCGGCGCGCCGGTAGTGCCTTCCAGCACGCTGTATGATGCGATGGTGGGTTACACCCTGGGTGAGTGGGACTTCTCCGTAGACTTGAAAAACGCCACTGATGAAGAGTATGTCTCCTGGTGCCGCTATGACGGCGGTGACTGTGGCTACGGCGACCGTCGCAGCGTTACGGCCAACGTGCGCTATCAGTTTTAACGCATCATGATATAACAAACGGGGCCTGCGATGAGCAGGCCCCGTTTGGTTAATGGGACTCAATGCGTGAGCGGCGTTAGTGCGGCTGCTTGACCAGTGGCTTCACCAAACGCCGCACGATTGGGGCGACCAAGTTGATCACCGGCAGCGCGACGGCAAAGGCAAACAGCCACGCCTTGAGCCAAATCACTACAATCCCCTCCACAAGCCCCACGTTATACAGCGTGATCACCAGCGACATAATGCATGACATAAACAGTGCCATCAGGCATGAAAATATCAGCTGGGCGTATTTCGGATCGAACATCGTACGTTTTCCTAATACGCGAATTAACGCTTATCTTCGGTTTTTTCAGTAAAGTCACTGGCGTCGTGGCGCTCGTGAAGCTGCTCGCTGGGCTCTCCCCAAGTGCGGTTCACCATGCGGCCCCGCTGCACCGCAGGGCGGGCATCAATCTCTTCGGTCCAACGCAGCACATTCGTATAGGTGTGTGCCTCGAGGAACTCAGCGGCCTCATACACGCGGTTTTTCACCAGCGCGCCGTACCAGGGGTGAATCGCTATATCGGCAATGGTGTACTCATCGCCTGCCATAAAGCGGTTGTCGGCCAAGTGACGATCCAGTACGTCTAGCTGACGTTTGACTTCCATGGTGTAGCGGTCAATCGGGTACTGGTACTTCTCTGGCGCGTAGGCGTAGAAGTGACCAAAGCCGCCGCCCAGTATGGGAGCGCTGCCCATTTGCCAGAACAGCCAAGAGAGGCACTCGGTGCGTTTGGCCGGGTCTGTAGGCAGAAATTCACCGAATTTCTCGGCGAGATAGAGCAAAATAGCCCCTGACTCAAACACCCGTTGGGGCGGGTTCATACTGTGATCCACCAGCACCGGGATCTTGGAGTTAGGGTTAGCCTCAACGAAGCCGCTGCCAAACTGGTCGCCTTCGCCGATTTGAATCAGGTGCGCATCGTACTCGGCTGCCTCAATACCTTTTTCCAGCAGCTCTTCTAGCATTACCGTGACTTTCACACCGTTGGGCGTGGCGAGGGAGTAGAGCTGTAGCGGATGTTTGCCTACCGGCAGCGCTTTATCATGGGTGGCGCCCGCTACCGGACGATTGATGTTTGCAAACTTACCGCCGTTGCCCGGCTCCCATTTCCATACGCTCGGTGGTGTATAGGTCGTATCGGTCATCATAGCCTCGCTGTTCATCAGGTAAGAAAAAAACAGTGCAATCGCCTAGCCTAGCTTACTGAGTTATCCCTACTTTATGGGGACGTAACCTTCACGGCCACCCGTGGCATGAGCATGTGCGCGGTAAGCAATCGTTTCAATCGACATTGAGTCTCTCCTGTTTATGGGGCTCAGTCGTTATGGTTGGATAGTGACTGGTACATCAGGTTAATTACGCATTCGCTATTAATTTAGTGCGGCTTTATTTTGTGCGCAAGCTAGATGATCAGAAAGTTTGTAGTGCCACGGACGAGAGTCGCACTACTTGGCTTTTTGCAGGCTATCGCGCAGTTGAACCAAATCCTCTTTCAACTGCGTTAAGGCCTCCATAGACTTCTCGCTGGCATTCACCATACAACTGGGAATATGACGCGCCTGCTCGCGCAGGGAACGGCCTTTATCGGTCAGAAATAGCTCCACCACGCGCTCATCTTGCACGCTACGCTGGCGGCGCAATAGCTGGTCGGCTTCTAAACGCTTTAGGAGAGGAGTCAGCGAGCCAGGGTCTGTCAGTAAGCGCTTACTGAGCGTCCCTACAGTAATGCCATCTTCTTGCCAAAGTACCAGCATGACTAGGTATTGCGGGTAAGTAAGCCCTAACTTTTTCAAAAGCGGTTTATAAACTTTTGTCATCATCAACGATGTTGAATAGAGGGCGAAGCAGAGCTGATGGTCTAGCTCTAGTTCGCTGCAAGTGTCTAACGCAGGCATGTGGACTCCAGGACAGGATGCATATCGGGTAATGTAGCGCGCTAGGCGGTGAGTGGCTATCCCTAGACGTTGGTCGTAAGTTGGCAGTTTTGCTTTGACACCCAGCCGAATGGTCACTAGCCTTCGCTTATTGGATGTTACCGGTAACACTACGGCGTAACAGGCGCGATAGCACGGCAGCGTTCATAACCGCTTAGCAATTAGCAGTTCAGCACTCAACAACAATGAATGTTTGGAGATAACGTCATGACAGCGATTTGGCGCAACACGCTTACCTTAGTTGGTGCAACCACCCTTACTTTTGGCATGGCGCATGCCCAAAGCCCCGAGCTTTCCGACCCGCCGGCCATTGAAGGGGATGTCGTGGCGGACCACGGTAGCCATACGCTTCGCATGGGCATTGGCCTTTCTGAAACCTCTCCGCAGTTTCTCTCTAGCCAATACTTTGGCGAGATTCTAGAGCAGCGTACCGAAGGCCGTATCACGGTCAACGTGTTCCCCAACAGCCAGTTGGGCGACGATGTTCAGATGATGGAAATGCTGCAGACCGGCACGCTGGATATGACGTACCCATCTAGCTCCGCAACCACAGGCTATGTGCAAGCGCTGTCGGCGTTCGACCTACCGTTCCTGCTGCCCAGCCGTGAAGCCGCCATTGCAGTGATGCAGAGCGACGTTGCCCAAGAGATGCTAGATGGCTTTGAAGGCACTGGCTTAAAGGCACTCACTTTCTCTGAAAACGGCTACCGCCAGCTCTCTAACAGCGCGCGCCCCGTTGAAACGCCAGAAGATGTCGCAGGCCAGGATGTTCGCGGTTTGAGCGTACGTACCATGCAGAACCCGGTGCACCTGGCGATTTGGGAAGCATTAGGTGCTAACCCCACGCCGATGGCGTTTGGTGAGCTGTTCTCTGCCCTAGAGCAGGGCGTGGTCGATGGCCAGGAAAACCCCTGGAGCACCATCCTGACCTCTAACTTCAACGAAGTTCAGGATTACGGCACCGAAACCCGCCACGTCTACACACCGTTCATCATGATGCTTTCCGAGCGTACCTGGGACCGTATGGCACCCGAGTACCAAGAGCTGGTGCTGGAAGCCGCGCGTCAATCCGCCGAGTACGAAATTCAACTCTCTGCTGAGTATGACGACTGGTCCCGTGAGCAGTTAGAAGCCCGCGGTATGCAGATCACTCGCTTGAGCGATGAGCAACTGGCCGCGTTCCAAGACGCCGTGCAGCCCGTTTATGAAGAGTGGGCGCCGCGCATTGGCGAAGATCTGATCGCTGAAATTCAACAGATCGTTGAAGATGCTAGCAACTAATACGCACCATTAAGCGCGCCATCGGGCAGGCCATTGTGCCTGCCCGACTTGTCAGTGCCCCTGGAGTTCTTATGACATCCTCCTCAACACCTCCCAACGCTGAATCCTCTTTGAGAGCGCCTACGATTGAAGATCCGTCGGTCTATTTAGACGACCCCAATCGCAAGCTGCTGGAAATTGATACTGAAACGCGTCAAGGCCCCGCGCTGTTTCGCTGGTTAACGCTTGGCATGGAGTATTTGATCGGCGCCATTTTAGTGGCGCTGATTGTGGCGGTGTCCAGCAATGTGGTGGGCCGTTCGCTATTTAACCACTCGCTGCCTTGGGTCGATGAGCTGGCGCGCATGCTGTTTATTTGGCTGGTATTTATTGGTGCGGCCGCTGCGTTTGCTCGCTATGAGCATATTGCCGTGGACGCACTGGTGCGGCGTTTGCCGCTACGTCTAGCGCATATGCTCTACTGCCTGCAGCACTTGATTATTACTGGCCTGATGTTGGTCATGGTATTTGGCGGCTATCAAGTGCTGTCACGCTCCAGCGGGCGCTCTGCGATTATGGGCGTGCCCTTGAGCCTCGTGAGTCTTTCCCTAGTGCTGTGCGTCATCTTTATTGCCGCCGTCTCGCTTTGGCGGGTATGGATGAGCGTACGCGTGATTGTTCAACCACACGGCCAGTCGGCTGAATCGCAAGGGGAGTGATCACCATGCTGTGGATTTTTCTCGCCATTTTATTAGTGTCGATTGTGATCGGCCTGCCCATCGCGTTTGGTTTGGGAGTGGCGGCGCTGGTCATGGCGGTGCTCTCAGATATTCCGCTCTCGATCATGATTGAGCAGTCTATTCGTGGGGTGAACAGCTTCCCGCTGTTGGCCATTCCGTTCTTTATTTTGGTTGGGGAAGTAATGAGTAACGGCGGCATTGCGCGTCGTTTGATGGAGCTTGCCGGTGCGCTGGTCGGCTTTATGCGTGGCGGCCTGGGCCAAGTGGCCATTACCGGGTCTATGTTTTTCGGCGGTATCAGCGGCTCTGCCGTTGCCGATACGGCGGCCACCGGCTCGATGATGATTCCCTCCATGAAGCAGCAGGGCTATACCGCGGCCAACGCCACGGCGATTAACACTGTCTCATCGGTGATCGGGATTATTATTCCGCCTTCTATTCCGCTGATTCTGTACGGCATCGTCACCGAAACCTCCATCAGCCGCCTGTTCATTTCCGGTATTGTGCCTGGGCTACTGATTGGCGCTGCCCTGATGGTCACCACCTATATTCTGGCCAATAAGCAGGGCGGCGGCGTGCGCCAGTTCCGCTGGGACGTGCTGTGGAAAGCCTTTAAAGACGCCTGGCTGGCCCTGGTGTTACCGGTGATTGTCATTGGCGGTATTATTGGCGGCGTGTTCACCGCCACAGAAGCGGCGGTCGCGGCACTGCTTTACTCGCTGGCGATTTCACTGCTGGTTTACCGCGAGTTCAAGCTCAGCGAACTCATGGGCATGCTGATTCGTACCGCCAGGCTGACCGGGATGGTAATGATGCTGTTGGCCTTTGCCACCGTTATTGCGTGGTTCTTGACCATCAATATGGTTCCGCAAACGTTGGTACGTCAGGTACAGGCGATTACCCAGGAGCCGTTCCTTCTGCTGCTGATTGTGGCGGCACTGTTGCTGCTGGTGGGCTTTGTAATGGACCTCACGCCGGCCATGGTGATCATGGCACCCATGCTGGCCCCTATCGTCACATCGGTCGGCGTGGATGCCGCTTACTTTGGCGTGCTGATGGCCTTCATTCTGGGGATTGGGCTACTCACGCCGCCGGTGGGCACCTGTCTTTACGTGGGCTGTGGCGTGGGTAAAGTCTCCATGGAGTCTTTGGTCAAGGCCATGTTGCCTTATTATGCCGCGCTGCTTGTGGTGCTGGTGCTGCTCATCGCCTTCCCAAGCATCGTGACTTGGTTGCCCGACCTCACCGCCGTGCGCGGTAACTGATAGGAGCCGCGTGTGACGACTGATTCAAATCATAACGGCTCATATCGCATTCTCGTCATGGGGGTGTCAGGTTCGGGGAAGTCGCATATTGGTCAGCAGCTAGCGGCCAGTATGGAAGCCACCTTTATTGATGGCGATGACCACCACTCGCCAGCCAACGTAGCCAAGATGGCCAGCGGTACACCGCTGAACGACGATGACCGTCGCGACTGGCTAGCAACCCTGGCTGGGCTATTTGCCGAGTATAAGGCGCGGGGTGAGTCGGTGGTGATTGCCTGCTCTGGCCTGAAGCGGCGCTACCGTGACCGCTTGAGAGAGGGGGATAGCGCGCTGCGTATTCTTTACCTAGAAGGCACGCATGGGCTGCTGCGCGAGCGCTTAGAAACTCGTGCCGGGCACTTCTTTAAGGGCGACAGTATGTTAGCCAGCCAGCTAGCCGACCTAGAACCACCGGCAGCAGATGAGGCGGTGACGCTCTCCATCAGCCTAACACCGGCGGTGATCGTCGAGCGTTTTAGCGCCACGCTGGTGCCCGAACAGCGCCGCTCATTAGGCTAAAGGAAGGGATAGGCGGCGGGCTCTACTATTCGTTATGGTAGGGTTCGAGCGCCATCCATTGTACAAGGCAGCGACGCCATTGAAGAAAAAACGCCCTACATTACAAGATATTGCTGATCGCGTTGGTGCCACCAAGATGACCGTTAGCCGCTGTTTACGCGACCCGGAAACGGTATCGGAAGGGCTTCGAGAGCGCATCTTCGGCATCGCCGAGCAGCTTGGTTATATACCCAATCGCGCCCCGGATCTGCTCTCCCGCGCGACCAGTCACTCGATAGGCGTACTGGTCCCCTCGTTGACCAACCAAGTATTTGCCGACGTCATCGTGGGGATCGAAGCCCATACCGAACCGGCAGGCTATCACTTGATGCTCTCCCACTACGGCTATAGTCAGGAGCTCGAGGAGCGCAGCCTTGCCTCGCTACTGTCGTATAACGTAGATGGGGTGATTCTCTCTGACCATGATCACACGCCGCGCAGCCTGCGTATGTTAGAAACCGCTGGCATTCCCATTGTGGAGATTATGGATACCCACCGCCCGCCGCTGCAGCAGGCAGTGGGCTACGATAACGTCCGTGCCGCCTATGATATGGTGAGTGAGATGATGCGCCGTGGTCGCCGCCAAGTTATCTACTTGGCCGTGCGTTTGGATGAACGTACCCGCCAGCGTGAGCTGGGCTATCGTCAAGCCATGGAAGAGCATGGGCTACCCCCCGTAACGCTGCAGAGTAGCCAGCGCTCCTCCTATACCGTGGGGGCTGCGTTGATGCAGGAAATTCAGCGTAACTACCCCGAAACAGACGCTATTTTTTGTACCAATGACGACGTGGCCGTGGGCGCTTACTTCGAGTGTCTACGCCAAGGCATCGGTGTGCCCGAACACATAGCGATTGCCGGGTTTCACGGCCACGATGTTGGTCAGGCAATGACGCCCCGCCTTGCCAGCGTTGTCACGCCCCGTAAGGCGATTGGCGAAGCCGCCGCAAAGGCCCTGCTGGCGCGGATCCGTGGCGAAGCGCTGGAGCAGAAAGTGGTGGATTTGGGGTATCGTATCGAAGCGGGTAAAACGCTATAGCGTCCATCCTAAAAACTGTTTGGCTGCTTACGATAACCTCGTTAGGTTAGCGTTTTATCCTGTTACGCCCGAGCGTGCGAGGCCGCTGTGAAGATTACCCAATTAACGGTTTATCCGGTGAAATCCCTGCAGGGGATTGATGTGTCCCAAAGCGAGATCCATGCCCATGGCCTCGCTTGGGATCGCCGTTGGATGCTGGTGGATGCCCAGCAACGCTTCGTCACCCAGCGCCAGCTACCTGCGCTGGCCACGATCTCCGTGGCGTTGACCTCCGATGCTCTGGTGCTCTCTCACCCCACCGTCGAGCCAATTTCCATTTCACTGGAAGAGCCCAAGGGCAACTTGCGGCTGGTATCGGTGTGGAGTGATCACTGCAAAGCGCTGCCGGAGAGCGAGGCAGTGTCCGAGTGGCTAGAGGCGGCATTGGGTGAACCGGCCAAGGGTGTGAGTCTGGTGCGTTTCGCCACTACCTTTACACGGGCGGTGGAGGACGATTTTCTGGCCGGTGGCGAGGCGCACACCTACTTTGCCGATGGTTATCCCTTTTTGATCACCACTACCGGTTCGCTGGATGCGTTGAACAACGCGCTGGTGGCGGGCGGCAATACACCGGTGCCCATGAATCGGTTTCGGCCCAATATCGTGGTGGATTGCGACGAGGCTTGGCAAGAGGATGGTTGGGCGACGATCGAGAGCGGCAGCTATCAGCTCACCCTGCGCAAACCCTGCCAGCGCTGCAAAATCACCACCGTCGACCAGCAGACCGGCACGATTCCTACTCAAGCCGAGCCACTGAAAACGCTGCTGGCACTGAATACCCAACCCCACTTGAAGGGCGCGCACTTTGGCCAAAACGCCACGTTGACGGCGGGGGAAGGTAGCGTCATTCGTGTGGGGGAAGTGGTCTCCGTAACGCCCCGCTAGGCCTAAAACGTAGCATTTTCGTGGCAATGGCAGTGCCCAGTAGGGTAATCACCATGCCAGCAATGACCTGTAGGCTCAGCGTTTCCTCCAGCAGCACATAGCCCCACAGCAGGGCGCTAACGGGGACGAGAAACGTCACCGTCGAGGCCGCCGTTGCGCCCGCGCTTGCCAGTAAACCAAGCCAGCGAATCCTTTTTATTGTCCGCAGTGAGCGCCAGCAGTTTTATCGTCGGGGTTTAGAGGTTTCGACAGCCACATAGAATCACTGCTCAGAATCAGCTACGCTGAATGAGCACCGAACGTAACCCTGCGTTCATCCTGCGAGAAGCACACTACCCTAGGAAAGGAGAACAGAATGGATAGTAAAGCAAGCGCACATTGGGAAGGTGGTTTGAAAGATGGCCAAGGCAAAGTCGCCACGGAAAGCGGCGTACTGGATGCAGGTTACTCCTTCAAGCAGCGTTTCGAAGGCGAGCCCGGCACCAACCCAGAAGAGTTGATCGGCGCCGCACACGCCAGCTGTTTCTCGATGGCCCTATCGATGATCCTTGGTGAGAAAGGCTACACCGCCGACGCCATCGATACCCAGGCAAAAGTCACGCTGTCGCAAAGCGATGCCGGTTTTGATATCTCCAGCATTCACCTGGACGTGGAAGCCAGCGTGAGCGGTGCCGACGACGCTGCTTTTCAGGAAGCCGCCGAAACCGCCAAGGCCAACTGTCCAGTATCTAAAGTCCTCAAGGCCGATATCACGATGTCTGCCAAGTTGAAAGGCTAATATCTGGCACTGCCTTAGGGCAGCGCTTGGTAGCGTGTTGTATACCGTTGTCGCCACTCACATACGAGAAGGGCCTTGCCGAATGGCAAGGCCCTTTTTGCGAGCAATGGCTGCTATGTACTCGTTAAAGTACTGCTTAGCTCTGTGTCGCGCATCTCGTTAGCGTTGTCTTCGCTATTGTTCATCTCGGTGTCGAGCTCGGTGCGAAGATCATCGTTATCAAGAAAATGCTAGATAAAGGTTAAACGGCTGCGACAGTCTGGCGAATTGACCCGCTGCCTATGGCTGTGCATATTCATTTTCATCGTCATCAAGATCGCCGTAGAGCGATAGCGACATAGAGAGAGATTTTCCAATGACCCTGACAGACCCTTCATGGCTGTTTCAGCCATTGAAACAGCGCTTGGCTGGCGGTGTTGTGGCATTAGGCGCTTGGCTGATGACAGCCAGCGCGATCGCCAACGATACTGAGCTGCCGAAAGGCCATTTTTTACTGCCCGAGTCGGGCAATATGGTGGGCGAAGTGTATACCGTCACTGCGAGTGAAGAGGACACGCTGCTGGATATTGCCCGAGCGCATAACGTGGGCTACGAAGAGATCCGCATGGCTAACCCGGACGTGAGTCTGTGGGTGCCTGGCGAAGGCACCGAGGTCACCATTCCGGGGCAGTTCATCCTTCCTGACGAGCCTCGCACTGGTATCGTGATCAACGTTGCCGAGCTGCGCATGTATTACTACCCCGAGGCCGAAGATGGCCATGCTCCCCGTGTCGAAACCTATCCCATCGGCATTGGCCGCGATGCCTACAATACGCCGTTGGGTATCACCGAAACCACCATGCGCTTGGAAAATCCGGCATGGTACCCGCCTGAGTCGATCCGCCGCGAGGCCGCCGAGCGTGGTGACCCGCCGCCTGCGGTCGTACCGCCTGGACCGGATAACCCGCTGGGTCAATATGCCATTTTGTTGGATATTCCCGGTTATCTGATTCATGGCACCAATCAACCTGACGGGATTGGTATGCGCGCCAGTCGCGGCTGTATTCGCATGCACCCCGAGGATATTGAGTCAGTCTTCTGGCGTGTGCCAGTGGGCACCCAAGTGAACATCATCGATGCGCCGATCAAGCTGGGGTGGGGAGCCGACGGCGAGGCCTACATTCAGGCGTTCACGGCGACCGATGAGCAGGCCTTTGGCATGGAAACGCTGTTGAACGTGGTGAGCCTGATCGAAGAGCATAAAGGGGAAGGTCGTGCCAACTACGAGCAGGTGAGCCGCGTGTTGGAAGAAGCCAGCGGCCAGATCGTGCCACTTAGCTAACCAATGTTCACTCGGCATCAGGCGGCAACGCGGGGACCAGCGAGAGCGCTACCGCCTGACGCACTAAGGCGGCCACATTGGCCGCTCCCATCGCCTTCATCGCCCGCAGTCGATACACCTCGACGGTTTTGGCGCTGATGCCCATGTGATCGGCGATTTCACGGCTGGTCATGCCCTCTGCAACATGCTGCACGATGCGCTGCTCTTTGGGGCGCAGGGCGTCGAACTCTGTTTGTAATCGTGCCAGTGCCTGGGTCTGTTGATGCTGCTGTTCGGTATGGCTGAGTGCTTGCTGCACTACATCGATGAGCTGCTGATGATTGAAGGGCTTCTCGATAAAGTCGAATGCGCCGTTCTTCAATGCTGCCACCGCCATGGGAACGTCGCCGTGACCGGTCATCATGATGAGGGGCAGGCGGCTGCCCTGGTCAACGAGCTGTTGTTGCACCTGAAGACCACTCATACCCGGCATGCGAACGTCCAGCAGTAGCGCGCCAAAGGTTTCGTGCTCCGTGGTTAAAAAGGCGTCACCGCTGGCGAAAGCGCGGGAGGTGAGCCCTACCGATTCCAATAGCCACACCAGCGATTCCCGAAGCGCGTCGTCGTCATCGACCACCGCGATGGCGCTAGTCTTGGGCGAAGAGGTAGTCGTAGGCGCATTAGCCGAGGGCATCAAACGTCGGTCTCCGTGCGTAGAAATACGTCAAAACAGGCACCTTTAGCGCTGTCGGTGCGCAGGGAGAGGGTGCCTCCCATACTTTCCACCAGTGTGCGGCTAATGGCTAGCCCCATGCCAAGCCCTTCATCACGGGTGGTAAAAAAAGCGTTAAAAATCATGGGCTGATACCTCGGGTCGACCCCCGGCCCTTCGTCCTCCACGCTTAGCGTGATTTGTCGCTGGCCGCTTCGCCGTGCGCTGACGCGCACTGTTTTGGCATCAACCACTCGACGGCTGGCAGTCAGCGCATTCAGCAATAAATTAACGATGACCTGTTCCAAGGCAATCGCGTCGCCGTAGATCCGCGGCAGCCCAGCGGGAAGCTCTACCGTTAGACCCACCGCTGCCTGTTGGTACTGCCAGTCGCAGAGCCCGCAGGCGGCTGTCACTACGTCAGCCAAAACCAGTGGGCGTACTTGATGGCTACGCTTTCGGACGAAGCTGCGCAGATGCCGCAGACGCTGGGCGAGGCGCTGTACCTGCTCGTCGATGCGCTCTAGAGGTAGTTGAAGCTCGCTGGCGAGGGGCGTGGGTTGCTGCTGGCACTTTAGCAACGCGCCGCTGGTGTAGTTGGCAATGGCGCCTAAGGGTTGATTCAGCTCGTGGGCGATATTGGAGGCAAGTTCGCCTGCGGCAGCTAGCCGGTTAGCGTGGGCAATCTGCTCTTGGTGGCGACGCGCCTGGGCTTCTGCGGCTTTGCGGGCGCTAATATCGCGATTCACCAAGGCAAAGTGACCAGGCTCTGCCCCCCGGCTGCGGTGGGCCAGTACCACACTGAGCACCGGCACGCTGCCGCTTGCGGTGCGCATCTCCAGCTCACCGCTCCATGAGCCGTAACGCTCCACGGCGGGAAATACCACCTCATTTAATAAGCGCAGCGAGTCGGCTTGGTATAGCTCACTGAGTGCAGTAGACGCTTCGTTGGGCAAGGCAAAGCAGCGGCGAGCGGCTTCGTTAGCGCTGAATACCTGCTGGTTTGGCCCTAAAAACAGCACGTAGTCGGTGGTGGATTCGACCACCTGCGCCAAACGCTCGCGAGTGGCTTCAGCCTCAATACGACGTCCAACGTCTCGGGAGACGCACAGGATATCGATCAATTCGCCGGTCTCTGTATCCCGCCGGGTGCGGCTGGTGGTTTCAAACCATACGTAATGGCCCGCTTTGGCGCGGAAACGGTAGGTTTGCTGATAGAAACCGTCGTGGTAGTAAACCCGCGGTGACTTGTTGAGCAGGTCGTTCAAATCCGCTGGGTGAAAAAGCTGATACGCGGAGACGCCGATGAGTTCGTCGGGTTCATAGCCCAGCAGCTCCCGCGCGGCCTGAGAGGCATACAAAAACGTGCCGTCTCGGGCGTGGCGGGAGATCAGGTCGGTGGTGCTCTCGGCCAGCCACTGATAGTGGCGCTTTTCCTCCTCGAGTGCGGCGTTGCGCGCTTCTAAGGTGGCCAATTTTGCTGCTAGGGCTGCCTCTCTCTTATTGCTCATAAATTAGCGGGCAGGATCTAATACGCCGCCCATTGATGCGTTGCGGCGGAACCAGCCCGCAATGCTAGCGCGAGGCTGGCGGGTGGGTAGCACTTCGTGGGGAATGGTTTCCGATAAAAAGCAGGCGAACGTTCCCGCTTCGGGCACGACCCGGGCCACTTCCAGGGTTGGGTCGTCCGGGTGATAAATCACCATTTCACCGCCGCCGTCGCTCGGCCAGTCGGGGTTCAAATAGCCGACGGTGGAAATCACGCGGTTGGCCCGCCCGCGAAAGCTGTCCAAGTGGCGCTGGTAGAAGGCTCCGGCAGGGTAGTGAGCAAAGTGGGCTTCGTACTCAAACAGGCCAAGAAATAGCGCTTGGTTGAGAGACTGCTGTAGCTCTGCCATAGCATCCAGGTATCGGCGCTGAGCGTCGCTCTCTCGGTCTAGCCAATGGATAGCATCACCCCGGATATCTTTACGTAAGTGGTGCTGCTGGCCTCGGCCAATGCCAGCCTCATCCAGCGCGTCGTGTTCGGCGAGGTGGTGGATCTCGCGGTGCAGCGCTTGACACAGAGCCGAGTCGATCACCCCTTTCCCCACATACCAACCTTGTTCCACCAGCGCGTCGACCAGCTCCAAATGGGCTTGCGGGTCAAGGGCGGGAGAGTCCAGTTCAGATAAAGCGATCATTTCGTGATTCTCGTAACGGGCGCGCGTTCGGCTTTGGCCGAGCGACTGCTTGTGGGGGTGCGTCGTTCGGGGTAGTGGCGTAGGGCGCCGGGCGGGCGCTGATAAAGGTCAATCTCCATTCCAAAACCCTCGGCCAACAGCTCCACCAACATCATGGCAGATAATCCCCAAATCACGTGACCATCGACGTGATAGCTGGGCACATAGTGGGCGACGCCATCGACGGTAATCACATCGGTATGGGTGCGCTGGTCGTCTAAAAAGTGGCTGAGCGGGACTTCAAAAATAGCGTCCAGCTCCGCTGGGTCTGCCACCAGCGGTAGATCCGGTGGAATAATACCCACCCAGGGCGTCACGCGAATGCCGTGAAGCGAAATGACGTCCGACAGCCGCCCCAGGGGCTGTACCAGGCCAGGGGCTAACGCAATCTCTTCTTCTGCTTCCCGCAACGCCGTGGCGTATAGATCAGCGTCACCCGGTTCACGTTTACCGCCAGGAAAAGCGACTTGGCCACGGTGGGTATTCAAGTGGCTGGCTCGGCGAGTAAACAGTAGGGTGGGGGCAGGGCGCTCAACAATCGGCATGAGCACGGCAGCTTCCGGCAGTGCTACATGGTCTAGCCGTTGAGGGGTATGCTGTTGCAGCCGTTTGCGCAGTTTCTCTAACATAGGAGTCTCTTTACTTTGCTCTCTTTTACCCAGCCACGGTGATCATCGTCAAGCACGTTGATGCCTCGACCCACCAGCCGTAGAGAAAACGCGATGAACTTTTGTAGTCAGTGTGGTGAGAAAGTCCGGTTTGCCGTTCCCGAGGGAGACGACCGCCCCCGCTACCTGTGCGACGGCTGTGGCACGATCCACTATCAAAATCCCCGCATCGTGGCGGGTACGCTGCCGGTGAGCGGCTCCAAAGTACTGCTCTGCAAGCGCGCGATCTCCCCTCGAAAAGGGTACTGGACGCTACCGGCGGGGTACATGGAAAACGCTGAGACCACCCAGCAGGCCGCCACGCGGGAAACCTGGGAAGAGGCGTTTGCCGAGGTCACTTTAGGCGGTCTATACACGCTGATTGATCTACCGCATATCAACCAAGTGTATATGATTTTTCTTGCCGACTTGATAGATGGCTTTGGCCCCGGGCCAGAGAGCTTGGAAGTGGCGCTGTTTGAGGAGCACGAGATCCCTTGGGATGCGCTGGCTTTTCCTACCATTGAGCGCACGCTGCGCCACTACTTTGCCGACCGTGAAAACGCTGCGTATCCGCTGCATATCAGCAAAATCACGCCTGAAGATCGCGAGCGCTATGTGGGTAGCGCCTAGCTTGTTCTATAGGTCGGCAAGCTGCCATACGTCGTAGGCGACTTCTTCATAGGGATGCGCCAGTTTGAGCGCGGCAATAGCGGCCTGAATATGCTCGTCGGCGCAGACCAGCTCGACCTTGAACTCCTCAACGGTTTCCAGCTTACCGATCTGACCAATATGTGGCTCTGCACCATCAAGGGGACGAAACTGGCCAGTACCACGCGTTTGAAAGCAGGTGTGTTCGTAATCGCCAATCCGCCCCGCGCCGGTTTCGAATACGGCGTTTTTAACGCTTTCAGCACTTTCAATGGGAACAAAAAACGCGAGCTTATACATAATCAGAGGCCTCCCTTGGGTAATGACGTAACGCTGTACTGCCAATGTTAGCGGATAGCACACTACTGGTCTTGGCGCAGGCTTTGTATGATGGCGTTTTTCAATATAAGCGGCGAACCAACCCATGGATAAGTTTGAAGTAAAGCTCGACCAAGCAGCCAGGGCCGCCTGGATGTCCTATGTGGGCGGCATGACCCAGGATGAGATTGCCACTCAGCTTGGCGTCTCACGCCCTGGCGTCCAACGCTTACTAGCCCTGGCGCGCCAAGAGGGGTTGGTGAAAGTGCATATCGATCACCCCATTTCCACCTGTATGGCGCTCGGCAGCACGCTGCGGGAGCGCTTCCAGCTGGCTTACTGCGACGTGGTGCCTGCGGACACCCAGGCCCCCGAAAGCGGCGCGTACTATCTGGCCGTGGCGGGGGCCGAGCGCATTGCGCGGCTGGTGGAGCGCAGCGAGCCGCTGACGCTCTCGCTGGGGACCGGGCGTTCGGTACGTGCGGCAGTGGAAGCGCTAAGCCGCTTGGAGCGGCCGCAGCATCGGTTTGTCTCGCTGGTGGGCAACGTGGCACGGGATGGCTCCGCCAACCGCTACGACGCCGTGATGGTGCTGGCGGATAAAACCGGCGGCGAGCGCTTTTTATTGCCTGCCCCCGTAGTGGCGGAGTCGCTGGCGGAAAAAGAGGCCATGCTGTCCCAGCGCTTGTTCAAAGCGATAGCCGATGTAGCGCGAGAGTCAGAGGCGGCGTTTATCGGCATTGGCCGTATTGACCGCCAGGCCACGCTTTTTCAAGACCACTTCATTAGCGAAAGCGAGCTAGATGAGCTGCTGGGCCGCGAAGCGGTGGGAGAGCTGCTGGGTTGGCCGCTGAACCGTCGTGGAGAGGTGATCGATTGCTCGATTACCCGACGGGTCACCAGCTTGCCGCTGGAGCGTTTTGGGAAGCACCTCATGGTGGGGATTGCCGGTGGCCGTGATAAAGCGCCTGCCATTTTAGCCGCACTGCGCGGTGGCTGGCTGAAGGGCTTGATCACCGACGAGATCGCTGCGCGGCATATCCTCGAGGCGATGGAGTGAGCGCTATCTTCGCGGTTGCAACATGCAAGCAATTGAATAAATTAGCGTAAAGTCTAACGCTCCAGGCTTTGCTTTTTTTTGGCTTGCGTGCGATCTTTTGTTCGGTTGGTGATCAATAAGATCAAGGCAACAACAATGCCAATATTTGCCAAGAGGAGTGCTGTATGCGTCTCGTGCGTCATTTGCCCGTCACGACCCTAGCAGCTGCTATTGCGGTAGCTGGCCAAGCCCAGGCTCAAACTGAGATCACCGTCGCCACGGTGAACAATAATGACATGGTCATTATGCAGAGCCTGACCGATGCCTTTGAGCAAGCGCACCCGGATATCACGCTGGACTGGGTGGTACTTGAGGAGAACGTGCTGCGTCAGCGCATGACCACGGATATTGCCACCGGCGGTGGGCAGTTTGACGTGATGACCATCGGCACTTATGAAGTGCCCATTTGGGCGGAACGCGGCTGGCTTGAGCCGCTGGACAGCCTGCCCGATGACTATAACGAAGACGATCTGCTGGCATCGGTACGCGACGGCTTAAGCCTGGACGGCACGCTGCACGCCCTGCCGTTCTATGCGGAAAGCTCGATGATGTATTACCGCACCGATCTGTTTGAGCAGGCAGGCATTGAGATGCCCGAGCAGCCCACCTGGACACAGGTGCGTGACTGGGCCGAACAGCTCCACGGTAGCGAAGAGGGCCTTGCGGGTATCTGTTTGCGCGGCAAGCCGGGCTGGGGCGAGAACATGGCCTTTGTCTCGACGCTGGTGAACACCTTCGGCGGCCGCTGGTTCGATGAGCAGTGGAATCCGGAGCTGAACTCTGAGGCGTGGAATAACGCGATTTCGTTCTACGTAGACCTGCTCAGCAACTACGGCCCGCCAGGCGCCAGCTCCAACGGCTTTAACGAGAACCTCGCTCTCTTCTCACGCGGTAACTGCGCCATGTGGGTCGATGCTACCTCGGCGGCAGGCAAGCTCTACGATGAGAGCGAATCCGACGTAGTCGGTACGCTTGGCTTTGCACCTGCGCCCATCGCCGAAACTCCCAAAGGTTCCCACTGGCTGTGGTCTTGGGCACTGGCTATCCCAGCCTCCTCTGAGCATAAAGAGGCAGCTCAAGAGTTTATTACCTGGGCCACTTCTGAAGAGTATATCGAGCTTGTCGGTGAGACTAACGGCTGGACCAGCGTACCGCCGGGTACTCGTGAGTCCACCTACGCTAACGAGCAGTACACCTCAGCCGCGCCGTTTGCTGGCTTCGTACTGAACGCCATTAAAGAGGCCGACCCCACCGACTCTAGCCTAGAGCCGAACCCCTATGTGGGCGTGCAGTTTGTGGGTATTCCTGAGTTCCAATCGATTGGCACTCAGGTAGGCCAAACCATTGCGGCGGCGCTGACCGGCGATACGTCGGTTGAGCAGGCGCTAGATAGCGCCCAGCGTGCTACTGAGCGCACGATGCAGCGGGCGGGCTACATCGAACGTTAATGCACTCCTGCGCCTGCCCGGCCACAGGCAGGCGTTTTCGGTGGTTCTCGCAGGTCTGTTTTCTTGCAGGTATTTCCATGAATAGAACACGTGCTTCTGGCCGTACGGTCGGCGGGCTGAGAACGCTTTCGCTTCAAGCGCCCGCCGTCACGCTACTGCTGCTATGGATGATTGTGCCGTTAGGCATGACGATATGGTTCTCCTTCCAGTACTACAACCTGCTAATGCCCGACATGGCCGGGTTTGCCGGGGTGGAAAACTACGAATATCTGCTAACTGACCCCGCACTGTGGCGGGCTATGGGCAACACGCTGCTGCTGGTCGGGTCAGTACTGGCGATTACGGTCATTGGCGGCACGTTACTGGCGGTACTGTTTCAGCAGGATTTCGCAGGGCGGGGGATTGCCCGTGTGTTGGCGATCTCTCCCTTCTTTGTCATGCCAACGGTGAGCGCGCTGGTATGGAAAAACATGATGATGCACCCCTCTAACGGGGTGTTGGCGTGGTTAGCACAGTCGCTGGGGCTTCCTGCGCTGGACTGGTTCTCATCGCTACCGCTGACCTCCATCATCATCATCGTCTCGTGGCAGTGGCTGCCGTTTGCGCTACTGATCCTGCTGACGGCGATGCAATCGCTGGATGAAGACCAAGTGGAAGCCGCACGGATGGATGGCGCGGGGCCGCTGGCGATTTTCTTCTTTATCACGCTACCGCACCTAAAGCGGGCGATTAGCGTGGTGATCATGATTGAAATGATCTTCCTGCTGACGATTTTTGCCGAGATCTTTGTCACTACCTCCGGTGGGCCTGGGCTCGCCACCACCAACTTGGCTTATTTGATCTACATCCAAGCGCTGCTGGATTTCGATGTGGGCATGGCCTCGGCGGGTGGGGTGATCGCCATCATTCTGGCCAATATCGTCGCGATTTTCCTTGTCCGTATGGTCGCTAAGAACTTAGAAGACTGACCCCAGCACCAGGGCGTCTTGGGAGTATTTCAATGACAACGCATCATAATAGCGCGCCAGCACACACTCGCTCGTTGCCCATCCGGCAACTGGTGTTAACTCTGTTGGGCTGGTCCATCGCGCTGATTATCTTCTTTCCCATCCTGTGGATGGTGCTGACGGGATTTAAAACCGAAACGGCAGCCATTGCCGATCCCAGCTTTATTTTTTCACCCACGCTGGAAAGTTATCAAGCTGTTCAGGCCCGCTCGGGCTACGCCCGCTTTGCGTTAAACAGCGTTGCCGTTGCATTTGGCTCCACGTTGTTAGCGCTGCTCATCGCCATTCCCTCGGCTTACGCCATGGCCTTTTTGCCCACTAAACGCACCAAGGGCACGCTGCTGTGGATGCTCTCCACCAAAATGCTGCCACCGGTGGGTGTTCTGGTGCCTATCTATCTGATTTTCCGAGATGTCGGGCTGCTGGATACCCGTACCGGGCTGATCATTATTTATACCTTGATGAATCTGCCCATTGTGGTGTGGATGCTCTACACCTTCTTTAAAGATATGCCCAAAGACATTCTCGAAGCGGGCCGGATGGACGGTGCCTCCACTCTGCAGGAAGTGTTCTTCCTGCTACTGCCGCTGACCCTGCCAGGGATTGCGTCGACCGGGCTGCTCTCGGTGATTTTGAGCTGGAACGAAGCGTTCTGGAGTCTCAATCTCACCTCGTCGAAAGCCGCGCCGTTGACCGCCTACATTGCCTCGTTCTCAAGCCCCGAAGGGCTGTTCTGGGCCAAGCTGTCGGCGGCTTCTACCATGGCCATCGCCCCCATTCTAATTCTCGGCTGGATGACCCAAAAACAAATGGTGCGCGGCCTGACCTTTGGCGCCGTCAAGTAAAGGAGTTCCCCATGGCAACCTTACAACTCAAGAACATTACTAAGCAGTTTGGCGACACCAAGGTCATCAAGGGCATTGATCTCGACGTTAACGATCGTGAGTTCGTGGTGTTCGTTGGTCCCTCGGGCTGCGGTAAATCCACGCTGATGCGCATGATCGCAGGCCTGGAGAGCGCCAGCGACGGTGATATTCTCATCGATGGCAAGCGCATGAACGAGGTGGGCCCCGCCGACCGCGGTTTGGCGATGGTGTTTCAAAGCTACGCGCTTTACCCGCACATGACCGTTGAGGGCAACATGGGCTTCAGCATGCGCTTGGCTGGGGTGCCCAAAGAGGAGCGCCGCGCCAAGGTGCTGGAAGCTGCCAAGATCCTTCAGCTTGAGCCGCTGCTGGATCGCAAGCCCAAAGCGCTGTCCGGCGGGCAGCGCCAGCGGGTGGCGATTGGCCGAGCGATTGTGCGCAACCCCAGCATCTTCCTGTTTGATGAGCCGCTCTCCAACCTAGACGCGGCGTTGCGGGTGCAGATGCGTATCGAGCTGGCGCGGCTGCATGAAGAGCTGGATGCCACGATGATTTACGTGACCCACGACCAGATAGAAGCCATGACCATGGCCGATAAAATCGTCGTGCTACACGATGGCGTGGTGGAGCAGGTGGGCTCGCCCATGGCGCTCTATCACCACCCGCGTAACCGCTTTGTGGCAGGCTTTATCGGCTCGCCGAAGATGAATTTCTTCACCGTCGAGCAGCAGTCCATTGGCGATGATGGCGTCACCGTGCGCCTGCCCGGCGGGCGGCCCTGCACTATCCCTGTGGCGGGCGAACAGCTCGCCAGCGATGAAGCGCTGGAGCTGGGTATTCGTCCTGAGCATCTACAGCTGGATGAAAACGGCCCGCTGAGTGGGCAGATTAAAGTGTTGGAGCGCTTAGGCGGGCAGACCTCGCTGTACGTGCAGATGGGCGAGCTACTGATCACCATTATGGCCGATGGCGATGTAGCCTATCGGGTGAACGATACCGTGCAGTTTAGCTTTGCCGCCGAGCGTGCTCACCTGTTCGATGCCCAAGGCTTGGCGCTAGAGAGCCTGTCACAGCACCCGCTGGCCAGCCTGACCCGCCAGGATAACCGTGCGGCTACCGAGCCTGCTGCGCCAGGGGCGCAGGTATGAAAGCGCTGATTTTTGATTGTGACGGCGTCCTGGTGGATAGCGAAGCCCTGGCTGAAGAGACCCTGGAAACTCACCTTGGGCAGTGGCTGCCGGATCTGGATATTCCCACGCTGCTCAGCCAAGCCCTGGGCATGACGACCGCCGACATCCTTAAGCACTTGGCGCAGTTAAGCCGCCATCAGTTGCCGCCTGATGCCTCCGAGCGGGTCGATAGCGCCATAGAAGCGCGTCTGGCACGAGAGCTCACCGCGATTGCAGGGGTCCACGACGCCGTTAGTAGTCTCGATTTACCTAAGGCCGTGGTCTCCAACAGCCGCCGCTGCCGCGTATTGGCATCGCTTGCAACAACGCAGTTGGAAGAGGCGTTGGGCGATGTGCCGATTTTCACGGCCGAGCAGGTCGATAACCCTAAACCGGACCCGGCGATTTACCGCTTGGCGGCGCATGAGCTTGGCTGCCCGCCCAGCCGCTGCCTAGTGGTTGAGGATAGCGTGGCAGGCGTTACCGCTGCCCATGCCGCCGGCATGCGGGTGATTGGTTTTGTGGGCGCCAGCCATATCGACGACGAGCAGCCTAACCGCCTGCTCGCGGCGGGTGCTTGGCGAATTTTGCCTCATATGCGCGGGCTCCGCGCCTTAGTGGACGAGTGGCAACTACATCTGCAAGGACAAGATAACAATGAAACTGCTCAATAAACGTGCCGTGATTACCGGTGGTGCCCGTGGCATCGGACTCGCCATTGCCCAGCGCTATTTGGCCGAAGGGGCCAGTGTCGTGGTGGCCGATATCGATGCCAAGGCCATCGAAGACGCGCTCACCACGCTGCAGCAGGATGCCAGCGCCGAGCGGGTTATGGGCGTAGTGCTGAACGTGTGCGACCAAGGCTCTATCGATGCCATGGTGGAGAGCGTCACCGAGCGCTTTGGTGGCATTGATATTTTGGTCAATAACGCGGCGGTGTTCGATATGGCGCCGGTGCTGGAAGTGACCCAGGCCAGCTTTGACAAACAGTTTGCGGTGAACACCAAAGGCATGTTTTTCACCCTGCAGGCCGTGGCCCGCGCCATGGTGGCCCAAGGTCAGGGAGGCAAAATTATCAATATGGCCTCCCAGGCGGGTCGGCGTGGCGAACCGCTAGTGAGTGTTTACTGCGCCAGCAAAGCCGCCGTGATTAGCCTGACCCAGTCCTGCGGGCTCGATTTGATCAAACACCGCATTAACGTCAACGGCATTGCCCCCGGCGTGGTGGATACCCCGATGTGGGAAGAGGTCGATGCGCTGTTTGCTCGCTACGAGAACCGCCCATTAGGCGAGAAAAAGCGCCTAGTGGGCGAGGCGGTGCCCTATGGCCGTATGGGGCTGCCGGAAGATCACACCGGCGCCGCCGTGTTTCTTGCCAGCCAGGATAGCGATTACGTCGTCGCCCAGACGCTCAACGTCGATGGCGGCAACTGGATGAGCTAAGACGCCTATGAGCCCTGATCTTGTTTCGTTAAGCCACCAACTGCTGGATGCCGCCGAAGGCAAGCCGCGCTTTATGGTTGCCCTGGCGGGGCCGCCGGGGGCCGGAAAATCCTACCGCAGCGCGCTGCTCTGTGAAGCGATTAATCAACTGCGCCCAGGGCACGCGGCGGTGGTGCCGATGGATGGCTACCACTTCGATAACGCCGTACTAGGCGATGAGCAGCTGCCTGTGAAAGGTGCGCCCCACACCTTCGATGTGGAGGGCTTGCATCACGATTTAATGCGCATCCGTCGGGCGGATAAGCCGGTGGCCGTGCCGGTCTTTGATCGGCCGCTGGACCTTGCCCGTGCCGGTGGGCGGTTAATCACCCCCGCGCATCGCATTGTGATTGTGGAAGGCAATTATCTGCTATTGAACCAAGATCCGTGGCGTTCACTGCACGCGCTGTTCGACTGGACGCTATTTATCGACGTGGACGATGCCGTGCTCGTAGAGCGGTTGGTGAACCGCTGGCTCTGTATGGGCCAAGACCACAGCGGCGCGCTTGAGCGCACCCACCAAAAAGACATGCTGAACGCCGCGCTGGTAAAAACCAGCAGCGTGCCACCTGACCAGCGCTGGCGCTAGGCCGCACTTGCCCAGCCAATAACCCGGAGAGTGACGATGACCCAGCTTAATAACCACAATGTGGGTTCCCTCAGCGCGGCGGTTGAGACGCCGACCTATGATCGTCAGGCCGTGACGCCTGGCATCGTCCATATTGGCGTCGGTGGTTTTCATCGTGCCCATCAGGCGATGTACGTAGATGCGCTGATGAACCAAGGCGAAGCGCTGGATTGGGGCATTGTGGGCGTGGGGGTCATGCCCGGCGACAAACGCATGCAGCAGGCCCTCGCCGCACAAGACTACCTTTACACCCTCGTGGTCAAGCACCCTGACGGTGAATATCAGCCTCGGGTGATTGGCAGCATGGTGAACTACCTGTTTGCCCCGGAAGACCCCGAGGCGGTGATCGAAACCATGGCCGACCCCGCCATCAAAATTGTCTCGCTCACCGTTACGGAGGGCGGCTACAACTTTCATCCGGTGTCCGGAGAATTCAACCTGGACGCCCCCCAGGTGCGCGACGATCTCGCCCATCCTGAGCGCCCCTCCACCAGCTTTGGCTTAGTGGTGGAAGCCCTGGTACGCCGCCGGGCACGGGGTATTGCGCCGTTTACGGTGATGTCCTGCGATAACATTCAAGGCAACGGCGATGTCGCCAAGCGTATGTTCAGCGCCTACGCCCGCGCCCGCAGTGCGGAGCTGGGCGACTGGCTGGCCGCCGAGGTGGCGTTCCCCAACGCCATGGTAGACCGCATCACGCCAGTGACCGCGCCCACGGATATCGAAGAGCTCTCCCAGCGCTTTGGCGTTGAAGATGCCTGGCCCGTGGTGTGCGAGCCTTTTACCCAGTGGGTGTTGGAAGATCACTTCCCCTTGGGCCGCCCGGCGTTCGAGAAGGTCGGCGTGCAAGTTGTTGAGGATGTCGAGCCGTACGAGCTCATGAAGCTGCGCCTGCTCAATGCCAGCCACCAAGCGCTTACCTACTTTGGCTATCTGGCGGGCTACCGCTACGCCCATGAGGTGTGCCAAGACCCGCTGTTTGTCGAGTTCTTGCTCGGCTACATGCGCGAAGAGGGCACGCCGACGCTGGCCCCCGTGCCGGGGGTGGATCTAGAAGCCTACCGGCTGACGCTGATCGAGCGCTTTGCGAACCCACAAATCAGAGATACCTTGGCGCGGCTGTGCGCCGAAAGCTCGGATCGCATTCCTAAATGGTTAGTGCCGGTGATTCGCCAGCAGCTTGCCCAGGGCGGTGAGATTGAGCGCAGTGCCGCCGTGGTGGCCAGCTGGGCACGCTACGCCGAAGGCGTCGATGAGCAGGGGCAGACCATTGAGATCGTGGACCGCTTGCGCGAGCCGTTAATGGCCATTGCCACCAATAACCGCACCCATCCAGCGGCCTTCGTGGAAAACCGGGAGCTGTTTGGCGACTTGGCGGACCAGCCTCGCTTCCTTAACGCCTACCTGGAGGCGCTGAAGTCGCTGCATGAACGGGGCGCACGGGCTACTCTTGAGGCTCTGGTCGCGTCCAAAGGAACGTTGTGATGTATATCGGGGTGGATTGCGGTACGCAAAGTACCAAAGTCGTGGTGGTGGATGTAGAGCGGGGCGTCATTCTGGGCGAGGGCAGCCGCCCGCATCGCCTGGATGAAGGGGAGCATGGCCGCCGGGAGCAGGCACCGGCAGAGTGGCTGGCGGCGCTCAAGGGCGCGTTCTTTCAAGCGATTGAGCGCGCCGGGATCGATGCCAAGCAGGTGCGCGGTATTGGTGTGTCTGGCCAGCAGCACGGCATGGTGGCACTCGATGCCGATGGCGTGCCGGTGTATCCCGCCAAGCTGTGGTGCGATACCGAAACCAGCGCTCAAAATAGCGCGTTGGTAGAAACGCTGGGGGGCGAGGCGGGCTGCCTGGAGAAGCTGGGCCTGGTGCTGCAAACGGGCTATACCGCTTCCAAAGTGGCTTGGTTACGCGAGCATCAGCCGGATGCCTACCAGCGTATTGCTACGCTCTTGCTGCCCCATGACTACCTGAATTTCTGGCTGACCGGCGAACGGGTTACCGAGGCAGGCGACGCCTCGGGCACCGGTTACTTTGATACCCGCGCCCAGTGCTGGCAAAAAGAGGTGTTTGCCGCCATTGCGCCGGAGCTCGACCCTGACCGTGTACTGCCTCGGATCATTGACGCCTATGAACCCGCTGGCCGCGTTCGCCCGTTAGTGGCTCAGGAGCTGGGGCTAGGCGATAACGTGGTGGTCTCCTCCGGCGGTGGCGACAACATGATGGGGGCGATTGGCACCGGAAATATTACCCAGGGACTGGTCACGCTCAGTTTGGGCACTTCCGGCACGGTGTGTGCTTACTCACCTAATTCCGTGGTGTGTGACAGCGCCATGGTGGCGAATTTTTGCGCCAGCCACGGGGGGTGGCTGCCGCTGATCTGCACCATGAACGTGACCTCGGCAACGACTCGCGTGCGTGAGCTGTTTGGGTTGGACTTGGCTACCTTTGGCGAACAGGTCGCCAGCGCCCCGATTGGTGCCGATGGCGTCACCGTGCTGCCGTTCTTTAACGGCGAACGGGTGCCCATGCTGCCCGATGCCACCGGCGATTTTCTCGGGTTGACCAGCCTGAATATGACCCAGGCCAACCTCTGCCGAGGCGTGATGGAGGGTGCGACCTTTGGCCTACGCTATGGGCTGGAGCTGCTAGGCGAGCTGGCGGCGGGCACCAGCCAGATTCGATTGATTGGCGGCGGGGCGAAAAGCCCGGTGTGGCGGCAAATGGTCGCTGATATTACCAACACCCAGGTGATTTGCCCCGAGATTACCGATGCCGCCGCGCTAGGAGCAGCCATTCAAGCGGCCTGGTGCGATCTACAGCCCGAGGGCGTTAGCCTGGCATCACTCTGCGAGCGTTTAGTGCATCTGGATGCGGCATCGCTAGCGGAGCCTGATGCCGAGCGTGTGGCCGCCTATGAAGGAGCCTATCAGCGCTATTTGGCCGCGCTAGGGCAGCGCCACTCGCTTTAGAAATAACTCTATAAATAACAACGCCAGCACCTTGATCATCGAAGGGTGCTGGCGTTCGTGTATTAGCGTGTTTTATGCAGGCTGCTTACCAGGATTTATAAGGCAGGAATTTTCCGTTCAGGGTCAGCAGTACTCGGTCGCCTTTCGGGTCTTCGATTTTGTCCACTTCCATGGTGAAGTCAATGGCGCTCATGATGCCGTCGCCGAACTTCTCTTGCACCACGTCTTTCAGCGTTTCGCCGTACACGCCGACCACTTCGTAGAGGCGGTAGACGAACGGGTCTTGGGGGATGGCTTCATCCCACGCTTTTGTGGGGAAGGTCGTGAGCGCAGTGGCGACATCGCCATCCACTTCCAGTGCGTCGCAGAGCTTATGGGCGATATCGGCGCTGGCGCTGTTCATGCCGTAGCAGGCAGAGGCGACCCACACCGGCGACATGCCGACGGCGCTGGCAATGTCATCCCAACTCATTTTTTTACGGGCTTTGGCAGCCAGCAGGGTATGGCGCATTTCGAGCTTATCCATGACGGACCTCTTTGGGAGTGAACTTCACTAGGTTTTCTTGGGGTTCGGTGGCAGGGGATGCCGGGGTTGAATCAGGAGTTAAGCTCAAGTCTGGTGTATGGGAGGAGGTAGGAAGGGTGGCGTATCCTGTTGATTGATCACGACCAAAATCTCAACCAACAGGGTGGATACGTCATGACCGATTCTACCCTCCGGGCTCTTTCACAACCAGAACCCCAGGTCGCTGACCCGCTGCACGAGCTGCTGCGCCAAGGCGCCCGTGACTTGATTGCCAAGGCTGTCGAGGCCGAACTGGCTACCTTCTTGGCGCAGTATGCCGATCATCGGCTCGACGATGGCCGCCAGGCCGTGGTCCGCAACGGGTACCTGCCCGAGCGTACGGTCCAGACTGGCATCGGGGATGTCAGCGTGCAGGTGCCCAAGGTGCGAGACCGAAGCGGTGGAGGCGCTCGCTTTAATAGCAGCCTGCTGCCCCCCTACCTGAAGCGGGCCCGCAGCATCGAGGAGCTGATCCCCTGGCTCTACCTGAAGGGAATCTCCACCGGCGACTACCAGGAAGCCCTGGCGGCGCTGCTGGGCGACCAGGCCAAGGGGCTGTCGGCCAACACTGTGTCACGGCTCAAGAAGCAGTGGGAGGGCGAGCATACCGAGTGGCGAAAGCGGGACCTGTCAGACCGTCGCTACGTCTACTGGTGGGCCGACGGGGTGTACAGCAACGTGCGCATGGATGACCGCCTGTGCCTGCTGGTGATCATCGGGGTCACCGAGCAGGGCCGCAAGGAGTTGGTGGCCGTCGAGGACGGCTTCCGCGAGTCGGCGGACAGCTGGAAGACCCTGCTGACAGGCCTGCGAGAACGCGGCCTGACCCAGGCTCCCAAGCTGGCGGTGGGCGACGGCGCCATGGGGTTCTGGGCGGCCCTGAGCAAGATTTACCCGGAGACCGACCATCAGCGCTGCTGGGTTCACAAGACGGCTAACGTGCTGAACAAGCTGCCAAAGTCAGTACAGCCCAAGGTCAAGGCCGACCTGCATGACATCTGGATGGCCGAGACCCGCTTTGATGCGCACAAGGCCTTTGATCGCACGCTGAAGCGCTTCGAGGCCAAGTACCCCAAGGCGATGGCGTGCCTGGCTAAGGATCGGGACGAGCTGCTGGCGTTCTACGACTACCCGGCAGAGCACTGGGTGCATATCCGCACCACCAACCCGATTGAGTCGACCTTCGCCACGGTCCGCCTGCGGAGCAAGCGCAGCCGGAACTGCGGCTCCAGAGCGACGACCCTGGCGATGGTCTTCAAGCTGCTCCAGAGCGCCGAGAAGCGCTGGAAGCGCATCAAGGGGGTCAGCAAGCTGGAACTGGTCGTGAACAACGTCCGGTTCCAGGATGGAGAGCAAGTAACCGATCAGTCAGACAGGACTGCCGCCTGACCGCCATCCACCAGATTTGAGTGCGCCAGGCAAAGCCTGGACATCCGGGAAACCGAGAAGGTGGAAAGGATGTCGTGAAACCCAGTGGGTGAAAGTCCCACCCGGCCAAGGCTAGCCACCAGCCGGCAGCGAGTGTTGCGTGGTGTCGGGTAACC
>NZ_JBSXNN010000035.1:0-14465 GCF_056857635.1 Vreelandella sp. L-15
GTTATTGGATCTGACCAGGGTCAGAACCGGCATCACTGTCCCCGAATTCGGGGTAAGTTAATGGCATGAGCCGTATACGTGGTCCGTATGTACGGTTCTGTGAGAGGGATGAGGCGGAGACGCCTCACCCTACTCGCTGTGCCTGAACGTCGCCTCGCAGGCGATGTGCGAGTATCTATTTAGCCTCTAGTCGCCTGTAGGAAAGTACTTGATGAGCGCCAATACATCACCGCATGCCAATATGCCGCCACCCCGCCGAGGACTGATGCGTTCTGGATTGGTGGTCAGCGCCATGACCATGCTCTCCCGGGTGATGGGGTTGGTACGCGATGTGGTCGTGGCAACGTTTTTGGGCGCAGGCAATGGCTCGGATGCCTTTTTTGTGGCGTTTAAAATCCCCAATTTTCTGCGCCGTTTATTTGCAGAAGGGGCGTTTAACCAGGCGTTTGTGCCGGTGCTCTCGGAGTACTCCACCCAGCGCACCAAGCAGGAGATCCGTGAGCTTTTGAACGCGGTGGCGGGCAGCCTGACGGCCCTGTTAGCGCTGATCACGGCGTTGGCGATGCTGGGCGCACCCTGGCTGGTATGGCTGTTTGCCCCTGGCTTTGGTCGCGAGCCTGACAAACTAGCGATGACCGCCGATATGCTGCGGCTCACCTTTCCCTACCTGCTGCTGATTTCGTTAACCGCCTTCTCCGGCAGCGTGCTAAACACTTGGAACCGCTTTGCAGTGCCCGCATTTACACCGGTGCTGCTGAATATTTCGCTGATCGGCGCGGCGCTGTTTTTGATGCCCCTGATGGAAGAGCCCGCCATGGCGCTGGCGTGGGGCGTATTGATTGCCGGGGCGGCTCAGCTTGCGTTTCAGGTGCCGTTTTTGCTGCGCTTGGGGCTGCTGCCGACGCCGTGGCCTAACTTCGCCCACGATGGCGTCAAGCGTATTTTAAAACTGATGGCCCCGGCGCTGTTTGGCGTATCGGTATCGCAGATCAACCTGCTGCTGGATACGGTGCTGGCATCGCTGTTGGCCGCGGGCAGCGTTTCGTGGCTCTACTACTCGGATCGGTTGGTAGAGCTGCCGCTTGGCGTGTTTGGTGTGGCGATTGGCACCATTATTTTGCCTGCGCTCTCCAAACGTCATACGGAGCAGTCCACCGAGCACTTCTCCGCTATGTTGGATTGGGCGATTCGTGTGGTGCTGCTGTTGGGCGTGCCTGCAGCCCTAGCGCTGGCGGTACTGGCGGAGCCGTTTTTGATTACCCTGTTCCACTACGGGGCGATGACCGATAACGATATTCAGATGGCGGCCATGAGCCTGCGTGCCTATGCCTTTGGGCTGGTGGCCTTTATGCTGATTAAGGTGCTCGCGCCTGGTTTCTTCGCCCGTCAGGACACCAAAACACCGGTGAAGGTAGGCATTATCGCCATGGTCGCGAATATGGTATTCAACCTACTGCTGATTTGGCCGCTGGCCCACGCGGGCTTGGCGTTGGCCACTGCGCTCTCTGCATTTTTAAACGCGGGGCTGCTGGGGTATCTGCTTTATCGACAGCAGGTGCTGGTGTTTCAGCCGGGTTGGAGGCGTTACGCGGTGCAGTTAGTCGGCGGCTGCGTGCTGATGAGCGTGGCGCTTATGTTAGTCTCACCTGATTGGCAGGTGTGGTTAGAGTTTGGGTTATGGCAGCGCGTCAGCTGGGTGGCCGGGCTAGTAGTGCTCGGAGGCGGGCTTTACTTTATCTGGTTAACGGCGCTTGGCCTGCGGCTTCGCCACTTTAAAATGAACGGCTAGGGAAGGGGCAGGCGCGTGAGCGCTATTATCTTCTTCTGCACCAGAGCAGCGCGTTCGTTATAATCAAACGCTTTGAAAACGGCCAACGGCCTTAAAACGGAAAACGCTTTTAAAACAAGCTTTTAAAAAAGAGGTGCCATGCACGTCATTCGAGGTCTGCACAATCTGACAGCGTCCCATCGTGGCTGTGTGGCGACCATTGGTAATTTCGATGGCGTGCATCGCGGCCATCAGGCGATTCTACAGCAGTGCCGCGAGCACGCTGCGCGCCTGAACGTACCGCTGACCGTGGTGGTGTTTGAGCCTCAGCCCCGCGAGTTTTTTGCCGGAGACCAAGCGCCGCCGCGCTTAACGCGCCTGCGGGAAAAAGTGCGCCTACTGCGCGACCACGGTGCCGAGCAGGTGCTGTGCCTGCCGTTCAACGATGCCTTGCGCAGCCTGACCGGGCGCGAGTTTATCGATCAGGTGCTGATTGATGGGTTGGGCGTTAAGCATCTAGTGGTGGGCGACGACTTCCGCTTTGGCTGTGATCGTCGTGGCGACTTCAGTTTGTTAGAAGCCGTGGGGCGCACTCACGGCTTTGGCGTAGAGCATACTCGCACCTTCAAGGTCGATGACGAGCGGGTATCAAGCACCCGAGTGCGTACGCTGCTGGCCAGCGGTAACTTTGAAGTGGCCGCCCGCCTGTTGGGCAGGCCTTATTCGCTGCATGGCCGCGTGGTGCGCGACCAGCAGTTGGGGCGCACCATCGGTGTGCCCACGGCCAATTTGCCGCTGCTGCCCCAGCCGCTGACGCTGCGTGGCGTGTTTGCGGTCGTGGCCGAGCTTGCCAGCGGTGAGCGCTATCCCGCCGTGGCGAACGTCGGCTTTCGGCCCACGGTAGGTGCCAAACGCCCGACGCTGGAAGTGCACCTGCTGGATTTTTCCGGCGATCTGTATGGCCAGCGGCTGACGGTTTACCCCTGCGCTCGGCTGCGAGGGGAAGTGAAGTTTGACGATTTTGACGCGCTAAAAGCACAGATTCACCAGGACCAAGCCAAGGCGCGCCGCTACTTTACGACCGCCGACGCTGATCTAACGACCTCTCTTCCGCTGGCCTCGGCCCCGCTTGGGCGTGAGACCGCTTCTTCTGATTTCACTTCGGCGGATGACGCCGCCGATACTAACGACGGCTGACCGGACTATGGACTATAAGCACACGCTAAACCTGCCAGAAACCGACTTTCCTATGCGCGGCATGCTGCCGAAGCAGGAGCCAGGGCGTGTTTCCCAGTGGCAGGATATGAACCTATACCAGCGCCTGCGCGAAGCCCGTGCGGGTGCGCCGCTGTTTGTACTGCACGATGGCCCTCCCTACGCCAACGGCAGTATCCATATCGGTCACGCCGTTAATAAAATTCTCAAAGATATTATCGTTAAGTCCAAAAACCTGGCGGGTTTTGATGCGCCCTACGTGCCGGGTTGGGACTGCCACGGCCTGCCCATTGAGCACAAGGTCGAAACCACCCACGGCAAGCACCTTCCGGCGGATAAAGCCCGTGAGCTGTGCCGTGAGTACGCCGGCGCCCAAATCGAAACCCAACTGGTGGACTTTGTGCGCCTGGGTATCATCGGTGACTGGGATCATCCGTATCGCTCCATGGATTACGCCAACGAAGCGGGCGAGATCCGCGCGCTGGCGGATATGGTCGAGGCGGGCTACGTCTTTAAAGGCCTGAAGCCGGTGAACTGGTGCTTTGACTGCGGCTCGGCTTTGGCGGAAGCGGAAGTCGAGTACGCCGATAAAAAATCCGATGCCATCGACGTTGCCTTCCCCGTGGAAGACGCCGACAAGCTGGCGGCGGCGTTTGGCTTAAGCGAGCTGTCAAAGCCCGCCGCTGTGGTGATCTGGACCACCACGCCGTGGACCATTCCCGCCAACCAGGCGCTGAACGTTCACCCGGACTTTACCTACGCGCTGGTGGATACCGGCGAGCGTCTGCTGCTGTTGGCCGAAGAGCTGGTCGAGAGCTGCTTAGAGCGCTTTGGCTTACAAGGTGAGGTGGTCGCGACGACCCAAGGCAAACACCTGGACCTGATCAATTTCCGCCACCCGTTCTACGACCGCCTCTCGCCGGTTTATCTGGCGGATTACGTTGAGTCTGAGGTGGGCAGTACCGGTATCGTTCACTCTGCTCCGTCTTACGGTATGGATGACTTTGTCACTTGCCGTGAGCACGGCATGAGCTTTGACGATATGCTGAACCCGGTGCAGGGCAACGGCGTTTACGTGGATGACCTGCCGTTCTTCGGCGGCCAGATGATCTGGAAAGCCAACCCGAACATCATCGAGAAGCTGCGTGACGTAAACGCGCTGATGGCCCACACGCCGATCACCCACAGCTACATGCACTGCTGGCGTCATAAAACGCCGGTGATCTACCGCGCCACGGCCCAGTGGTTCGTCGGCATGGATATCAAAGGCAAGGATGGCAAGACCCTGCGCGAGCGCGCGCTGGCCGGTATCGAAGCGACGGAATTCACCCCTGCTTGGGGGCAAGCGCGTCTGCACAGCATGATTGCCAACCGCCCGGATTGGTGTATCTCCCGCCAGCGTAACTGGGGCGTGCCGATTCCGTTCTTCCTGCATAAGCAAACCGGTGAGCTGCACCCCAACACCGTGTCTCTGATGGAAGAAGCTGCCAAGCGCGTGGAGCAAGAGGGCATTGAGGCATGGTTCAAGCTCGAACCTTCCGAGCTGCTTGGCGCGGAAGCCGCTGACTACGATAAAGTCACCGATACGTTAGACGTGTGGTTCGACTCAGGCACCACCCACCGACACGTGCTGCGCGGCTCGCACCCCCACGGCCATGAAAGCGGCCCGCGAGCTGACTTGTACCTGGAAGGTTCTGATCAGCACCGCGGCTGGTTCCACTCGTCGCTGCTCACCGGTGCGGCGATTGATGGTCACGCGCCGTATCGTCAGCTGCTGACCCACGGCTTCACGGTGGATGCCCAGGGCCGCAAGATGTCCAAGTCCATCGGTAACGTGGTCGCGCCGCAAAGCGTGATGGATAAGCTGGGCGCCGATATTCTACGCCTGTGGGTAGCGTCTACCGACTACTCCGGTGAAATGGCCGTCTCGGATGAAATCCTCAAGCGCACTGCTGATGTGTACCGTCGTATCCGCAACACGGCGCGCTTCCTGCTTTCCAACCTGAACGGCTTTGACCCCAAGCGAGACCAAGTGGCGTTTGGCGATATGCTGGCGCTGGACCAGTGGGTAGTGGACCGCGCCGCGCAGCTGCAGGGCCGCATCGAAACCGCCTACGAGGAGTACCGTTTCCTGGATGTGTACCAGCAGGTACACGGCTTCTGCGCACGGGAGCTGGGCGGCTTCTACCTGGACGTGATCAAAGATCGCCAGTACACCACTCAAACCGACTCGCTGGCCCGCCGTAGCGCGCAAACCGCGCTTTATCACGTGGTGGAAGCGCTAAGCCGCTGGGTCGCGCCGATTCTCTCCTTCACAGCCGAGGAGATCTTTGAACATATCCCCGGCGAGCGGGGCGATAGCGTGCTGCTGGAGACCTACTACACCGGGCTTTCCACGTTGGATGAGGGCGCCGAGATGGGCCGCGCTTTCTGGGAGCAGGTGCTGGAGGTGAAGCACTCGGTGAACAAGTGCCTGGAAGACGCCCGTAACGCCAAAGTGATCAAGGGTAGCCTCGCGGCAGAAGTGACGCTGTTCGTCAATGACGAGCTGCACGCGACGCTGGCGAAGCTGGGCGACGAGTTGCGTTTTGTGATGCTTACCAGTGAAGTGCACTTGGCACCGCTGGCAGATGCCGCCAATGCCGAAAGCACTGAGCTTGAAGGCTTGAAGGTTGCGGTGAGCGCCAGTGGGCATGCCAAGTGCGAGCGCTGCTGGCACCACCGGGCAGACGTAGGCAGCGTTGCCGAGCACCCGGACCTGTGTGGCCGCTGTGTAAGTAACCTGCCCGAAGGTAGCGGCGAGATTCGTCACTATGCCTAACACAGCCTCCCCGGTGAACGATTCACACCAGCGGCCGCCCATGCGGCGGCCGCTGCGCTGGCTATGGCTAGCCGTGGCGGTCATTGTGTTGGATCTTGCAACAAAGTATGCCGCTAGCCACTTTTTAAGCTATGCACAGCCGGTTGAAGTCTTGCCGTTTTTCAACCTCACGCTGCTGCACAACACCGGCGCGGCGTTTAGCTTTTTGGCTGACCACCCCGGCTGGCAGCGCTGGTTCTTTGCGGCGATTGCTATTGGTGCCAGCATTGGCCTCACCGTTTGGCTATCCCGCGTGCGTGCGGATGAGAAGCTGCTCGCTATCGCCTTGCCGCTGATTATCGGTGGGGCGCTGGGTAACCTATACGACCGCTTAATTCATGGCTATGTGGTGGATTTTCTCTCTTTCCATGCGGCAGGCTGGTATTACCCTGCCTTTAACGTGGCGGATATCGGCATTACCCTAGGGGCCATTGGCCTTATCTGGGAGTCGGTGATGGGCGAGCGTCGCCGCAAAAAAGCCGCGCACTCTTCATCTTCTTAACATGCCAATGAGTGAGGCATCATGGATTACCTAATTGACGAAGGGATGGAAATTACCCTGCACTTCACGCTGAAGCTGGAAGATGGCACGGTGGTGGATTCCACCAAAGAGAAGGCACCGGCCACGTTCCAGTATGGCGACGGCAATCTGCCACCGGGGTTTGAACACCCCATTAAAGGCATGGCAGCGGGCCAGAGCGGGACGTTTCATATCACCCCTGAGCATGCGTTTGGCCAGCATAACCCGCAGAACATTCAAACCCTGAAGCGGGCCGACTTTGGCGACGAAACGCCTGAAATCGGCATGGTGATGTCGTTTGCTGATAAAGCAGGAACGGAATTGCCTGGCGTGGTCAAAACCATTGACGGTGACCGCGTAGACATTGACTTCAATCATCCGCTGGCAGGGCGTACATTGACGTTTGAGGTTGAAGTGCTCAACGTCACGCCGATCACCACACACTAATTTCCTGAGCGATGCAGGTTGCATCAAGGCGCTTTTATGCAGTCATCAGAGTCATTTCAGCCCGTACAGATCAAGCTAGCCAACCCGCGCGGGTTTTGTGCGGGCGTCGACCGCGCGATCGATATCGTCAACCGCGCGCTGGATGTCTTCGGCCCGCCGATTTACGTTCGCCATGAAGTGGTGCACAACCGCTTTGTAGTAGAAACACTGCGTGAACGCGGCGCGGTCTTCGTAGAAGAGCTCCACGAAGTGCCCGACGATGTGATCGTCATCTTCTCTGCCCACGGCGTTTCCCGTGCGGTGCAGCAAGATGCCGAGCAGCGTGGCCTGAAAGTGTTCGATGCCACCTGCCCGCTGGTCACCAAAGTGCATATGGAAGTGCTTCGCTACGCCAAGCGTGGCCAGGAGTGCATTCTGATTGGCCACGAAGGTCACCCGGAAGTTGAAGGCACCATGGGGCGCTACGACACCTCCCACGGCGGCAAGATTTATCTGGTGGAAGATGAGCAGGACGTTGCCAATCTGGTTGTCAATGACCCCTCGGCGCTAGCGTTCGTCACCCAAACCACGCTCTCCATGGATGACACTGCCAAAGTGATCGACGCGCTGCGGGAGAAATTCCCTGAGATTCAGGGGCCGCGCAAAGACGATATTTGCTACGCCACTCAAAACCGTCAGGACGCGGTGCGTGAGTTGGCGGCGGATAGCGACTTGGTGCTGGTGGTCGGTAGCCCCAACAGCTCGAACTCCAACCGGCTGCGTGAGCTTTCTGAGCGTATGGGCACCCCCGCGTACTTGATCGATAACGCCGAGCAAATCGATCCATCGTGGTTAGAAGGCATAAAACGTATTGGCGTCACCGCTGGCGCGAGCGCCCCTGAAGTGCTCGTCAAAGGCGTCATTGATAAGCTGCAGACACTGGGCGCGGAAGCCCCCGTCGAACTGCAGGGGCGTGAAGAGAACATTACATTCTCTATGCCCAAAGAGCTGCGTGAACAGGTGATCGTCAGCGGATAATGCAAACCGTATCGGTTTAAGACATACTCCAAGTATGAGTAAACCGATATGGGAGCATCGCTTAGTGACTTATGGTTTTAATCGCCGCGCAGGGGATTATGGTAAGCACCAGCGCGGCTTTACCCTCATCGAATTACTGATTGCGGTGGTCATTATTGGGATCATCGCCAGCATCGCCTACCCCAGCTACACCCGCTACGTCGAACGCTCCGTTCGCTCTGATGGCCAGACGGCACTCTTGCAAGCGGCTTCAGAAATGGAGCGCTGCTACTCCCGTGACTACACCTATGCAGAGTGTGATTTGGAGATGACACTTTCTCCGAGCGGCCATTACGCCATTTCAGTCGCTAGTGGTAGCCAAAGCGACGGCGGCTATATATTAACCGCGACGACCCAACGCTCAGACGGCTGTGATGAAGATCTCACCTTAAATGCAAAAGGGGGGCGTGCCCCAGAGGCGTGCTGGTAATGAAGCATCAGCAAGGGTTCTCACTCATTGAGGTGCTGATCGCGCTGGTAGTGCTTGCCTTTGGCCTGATGGGGGTGGCCGCCATGCAGATAAAAGCCCTGCAAAGCGCGACCGAAGGGTACCAGCGCTCAATTGCTGTGGTGGCGGCGGTCGATGCCCAAGAGAGAATTTGGAATCTATTAGCCAGCCACTCTAATTGCGAAGCCATCAAAGAATCAACGGTGAGTGCCCTTAAAGATGATTGGATAGAGCACTGGTCAGCAGATACAAACGCCAAGCCGCTACGGGGCACTAACTGGGACAACAGCGATGTGAGGATGTCCGAAGGGTGCGAGTTTACAATTGTGATAGCCCTAAATAGCGTCTCTAGCAACCGCGAGGAGGAGTACCTCTACAGTTTCATCCTCCCTAATGTGGAAGATACCCCATGAAAGCAATGAAGCAACAGCTGGGCGCTGGCTTGGTTGAGTTAATGGTGGCGATGGCGATTGGCACGGTGATTGCGCTAGGGGCGGGCCAACTCTTTTTATCTACCTTTTCGACGTTTAGCGCGGTGGGTGAGCTAAGCCGGAAACAAGAAGTAGCGGTGTTTTTAACGCAGATTTTAGCGGAAGAACTGCGAAAGGAAGGTGATGTTGAACGCTATGAGCTTTCTTGTCTTATAGAAAATACAAAGTGCCGCTGTACTATTAGAGATACGAAAAATAATGATGGAGAATTACTGGAAAAAAAGCAGCCAATTATCGATTTTTATAAAGATTTTGAAGAAGGGCACGTTATTAGCAACGCAGAGTGTAGCGAAGACCAAGAGCTGTTGGCGATACCAGAAGAAGGTCAAGATCATCACTATAAAGTTAAAGTTCCGATGATGCAGGGTGGTGAGTCGCTAATATTCCATGTCACCAAACGAGATATCGTAACAACCACCAACCCCGAGTGAGGTAACAATGAAAAAGCAGCAAAAAGGCGCGGCACTCTTTGTTGTCATGGCCTTGTTATCGGCCTCTATGGTGGTGGGTATGAGTGCTATGCAGTCCTCCCTTGTGGATGAGCGGCTGGCAGGCAACTTTCGCTCTTCGGTTCAAGCGCAAATGACCGCTGAAAATACCTTGGCGTCGTTAGTTAATCCTGTCAATACTGCAAGTCGCAACGAATATTTAGGACAGTTAGTGGCAAATCCGCAACTGCTTGAAGAGACGGAAGGAAAGCTAACGGGTGATGAGATCGCTCAGCTACTTCAAGCAGGTACCTTGGATCAATTTATTGAAGATCTGCTTCCTGCCGACTTTGACGAGCTGGATGAGGATGAACAGCGCCAAATAAAAGAAGAGTTACTGGCTAATCTTGAGTTGCAATTTGAAGTGAATACTGAGGAGCAAACGGTCACGATCACCTCCAGGGATCTTGGGCTACGCAATAGTGCCGCGCGTGATTCGGAGTTGGTGTATCGTTACGAATTTGAAGGTGCCGGCCTTAGTGGTATTTTAACCAATGGTATTATCACTTGTTACGGCGCGTCTTTTGAAGGGGGGGGAGGCGTTGCTGTTGATAGCTTTGATTCACAGTTAGGTGCTTATGGCCTCATGGGGAACAGTGGTGGGAAAGCCTCACTGGTATCTCTTCACGAAAATAGCCTGTTGAAATTTAATATGGGGTCTGCTCCAGGTATTACAGGAGATATACTTACCGCAGGGAGTATGGAAGTCACCAATACCATGCCTATAGATGGTGATGTATATAGCATGGGAGGAGTTACCCTAAAAGGTAATAATGCGTTAATAACAGGCAATATATACTCTGAAAGTAGTGTGCTCTTCCAGGTTGGCACTAGAGTGGATGGCAATGTTCTTGCCAACGTTTCTGTAAAAGTATTAGGGAATTGGGGGCATGTTGCTGCTTTGCAACCAAGTGGTAGCACTAGAGAAAACACCTCATATGCCATTGGTGGTGATGTGACCTCACCAGAAATTTATACGGAAGTAGGTAATAGAATTGAGGGGGATCAGAACCGCAGTTTTCCTGGAGTTGTCTTTGAAGATTATTTAAGTGAAGGGTTAAAGGTTGTTCAGGAAGGGCAAGCCTGTCCTGATTACAGTGTGGGAACGATTTATAGTGAATATGGCTTTAAAAGCAATCCCAGGGATGTAAGTGTGGTTGAAAATAATGGGCCGGGAAATACTGGGATGCTAGGAGAGTCAACCTTTATAAACGGTTTTGAGGTGTTTCATGTCAATAGTTTAACCATAGGTGGAGATGGGCTGATTATAGATAGGCCCACGGTGATTGTTGCAGATTCAGACGTGTCGCTAGTGTTATGGAACGACTCTGCTATTACCCTGCGTGAAGGAGCCTCGTTACGTATTATTTCAAAGGGTAAGCTTGATTTTAAAGGGTCGAATGTTTTTGAAATGGACAGTTTTAACCCTGTTGTTGAAGCTGGTGGGGAATTGGTTCCTGCATTTTCCTTTGTCTCGTTGTATGAGGGTGAGGGTAATGCAGTTGCAATGGATTCTGATGGAGATATGTATGGTGAAGTGCTTGCTCCGTTTGGCAATGTCTCAATCAGTGGCTCAGCTAGTTTAATGGGGCGAGTTTTCTCGGAAAGCTTGAGCGTAAGCGGTGCCGGTTCAATACACTATGATCGTGCTTATGAGAATGTTGCTATTACATCTTCGACTGCTAGCCCCGAGTGGTGCAGCTTTGATGATTTATCCCCTTTAACCGTCGCAAGCCCTGTCGGTCGCTTATCCCTCCCTAATTCTCAAGCAGAGTTTAACGGCAAAAACAGCGTTCCTGATGTTACGGTAACCCAAGGCGATCTTGAAAAGTTTTCCGGCGCTAACGCCGCCAACGATAATATCCGTGGCGGCATTCCTGATGGTTTGTTCAATCATGGCGAAAGTGCTGAAAAGTTCCATGCTTTTATCGAGATGCTGCGTACCCGAAGTGATACTGTTCAAGTGCAGGGGGGAAGTGTTGAAAATAATACTGCTTTTGGAAGTAAAGGCAACGAGCAGATCACTTTTGTAAATGGTGCCATCGATGCAAATAATATATCCGGTGCGGGTGTGTTAGTGGTTAAAGGTAATTATGATGCTGGGGGGAACCCTGAATTTGATGGTCTGATTATTGTTTTGGGTAACTATTCACAAAAGGGCGGCGGAGGAAGAGACTTAAACGGCGCTTTGCTAGTCGCGCCTTATAATGTCAATGACCTAAAATTCACTGAGGCGAATATTGAGTTTAGCGGCGGCGGAAGCAATGATTTTAATTATGATGAAGCGGCGCTGCGTACTGCCTTTAATTTACTGGATGACGAAGAGCAGGCCAGTTGGGGGAGTTGTAATGCCCCACCCGCGTCTGGTGATGGCGAGTTGACCTGGTATCTAAGCGATTGGCGTTGAAGCTGTTCGCCACCCGTCTGGCAAAACGTTATGATAGGCCTATTTGCCCAAGAGCTAGAACATCATGAGTCAGACAGCTAAAACCCGTGTGCTGACCGGGATTACCACTACTGGAACGCCGCACCTTGGCAATTATGTCGGGGCGATTAAGCCTGCCATTGAGGCCAGCCAAGACCCCAACGTGCAGTCGTTTTACTTTCTGGCGGATTACCACGCGCTGATCAAGTGCCAAGACCCGAAGCGCGTGCAGGAGTCTCGCCTGGAGATCGCCGCGACGTGGCTGGCGCTTGGCCTGGATACCGACAACGCGATCTTCTACCGCCAGTCGGATATTATCGAGATCCCCGAGCTGATGTGGATGCTCTCCTGCGTGTGTGCCAAGGGGCTAATGAACCGTGCCCACGCTTACAAAGCCGCCGTGGCAGAGAATGAAGAGGCCGGTAATCAAGACCCGGATAAAGGCGTCACCATGGGGCTGTTCGGCTATCCGGTACTGATGGCCGCCGATATTTTGATGTTCAATGCGAATAAAGTGCCGGTTGGCCGCGACCAGATTCAGCATATCGAAATGGCGCGAGATATGGCTGGCCGCTTTAACCACCTGTTTAAAGGCCAGTACTTTGTACAGCCTGAAGCCGTCGTGGATGAGAAGGTGGAAGTGTTGAAAGGGCTGGATGGACGCAAGATGTCCAAAAGCTACAACAATACGATTCCGCTGTTTGTGAGCGAGAAAAAGCTGCAGAAGCTGGTGCGTAAAATCAAAACCAACTCGCTGGAACCCGGCGAGCCGAAAGACCCGGATACCTGCACCCTGTTCCAGATTTTCTCAGCCTTCGCGAGTGAATCCGAAGCGTTGGCTATGCGCCAGCAGTACGCAGAGGGCATTGGCTGGGGCGAAGCGAAAGACCGCGTATTTGAGTATGTCAACGCCCACCTAAGCGCCCCTCGTGAGCGTTATAATGCGCTGATGGAAGACCCGGCGCATATTGAAGCAGTTCTGCAAAAAGGCGCTGAGCGTGCCCGTGAGGAAGCCGCCGTGACCATGGATCGGCTGCGTGCTGCGGTAGGGCTTGGACGGTTTGTTTGATCACTTGATAACCCTTATCTAAATTAGCTAAGCGCTTGATTTCTGTCGGCGCTTTTAGCATTACTTAAAGGTGAGCTATGGCGACGACCTCTACGGTGGCACCGGTTAACTATCGAGTGCCTCTACTGGCAACTGCGGCCATTGTGCTGGGTGCCTTGGTGATTGGTGTGCTGTTTAGCGCCAATATCGGCTTACTTATGATCGTAGGTGGCCTGCTGGGTATGGTGCTGTACCACGCGGCGTTTGGCTTTACAGCGGCGTGGCGGGTGTTTATTACCGAGCGCCGTGGGCGTGGGCTGCGGGCGCAAATGGTCATGCTGGCGATTGCCGTGGTGCTGTTCTTCCCGGCGCTGGGCGCGGGCAGCCTGTTTGGTACGGAAGTGCGCGGCTTCGTTTCTCCCATCGGTATTTCTGTATTAGTGGGCGCGTTTATCTTCGGAGTAGGTATGTAGCTAGGCGGCGGCTGTGCGTCGGGCACGCTGTTTACCGCAGGCGGCGGTAACGCGCGTATGCTGATTACACTGGTATTTTTTATCGTGGGGTCGGTGATTGGTACCGCGCATTTTGCTTGGTGGCAAAGCTTGCCCGCTTTCCAGCCGGTATCGCTGGTCAATGTAGCCGGTGTGGGTGGAGGCATCGGCATTAGCTTGGTGCTGTTTGCTGCGATTGCGGTGTTGACCGTGATTATGGAGAAGCGCCGCCACGGTCATCTAGAGCAAGCCCCGATGGTGGATAAGCCTGGAGCCGAGCGTTGGTTATCCGGCCCGTGGCCATTAGTCGCCGGAGCGGTCGCCCTGGCACTGCTAAACTTTGCCACGCTGGCACTGGCTGGCCGCCCCTGGGGCATCACCTCGGCGTTTGCGCTGTGGGGCGCCAAGAGTTTTGAACTGGTAGGCGGCGATGTGAGCCAGTGGGGCTATTGGCAAGCACCCGGCAATGCCGCCGCGCTGGAAGCCAGCGTGTGGAGCGACATTACCACAGTGATGAACGTCGGTATTATGTTGGGTGCGCTGGCAGCGGCCAACCTGGCCGGGCGCTTTGCCCCTAACTTCCGTATTCCACTTAAATCTGTGCTGGCGGCGGTGATTGGCGGCATTATGCTGGGCTACGGGGCTCGCTTGGCCTTTGGCTGCAACATTGGCGCTTACTTTAGCGGCATTGCTTCCGGCAGCCTGCATGGCTGGGTGTGGATGGCAGCGGCCTTCGCTGGCAACATGGCAGGCGTTAAGCTGCGCCCGCTATTTTTTGATGGCGAAGCAGGGCGCAAGCCGGTAGCGAAAAGCTGCTAAACGTTCCGCCGTTCAAACTGCGTCATAGCGCCTTGGTTAACGCCAAGGCGTTTTTTTATCGAACATCGCGAAAAACCCCGTACTTCTTCTAGTGCGAGGATGGATAGCGAGGGGCGCGAGAGCGCCCCTAGTCCGGCCTCGATTGTTGCTCAATATACTCCTTGACCATGCTCAGGGGAGCGCCTTCGACACTTCGCGCAAAGTATCTTGGACTCCACAGCGAGTTCTTACGGTAGGCGGCCTGTACCAGTTCAGGGTGTAGTAACTTCATCCGCCGGCTGGATACCGCGTTCAAACTATTCAGCAGCTTGGATACCGCCACTTTGGGTGGAAAGTTGACAAGCAAATGGACGTGATCGGTTTCACCGTTGAACTCTTGTAGCTCCGCC
>NZ_JBSXNN010000036.1:0-41000 GCF_056857635.1 Vreelandella sp. L-15
CTGAGAAAAACCAACGCACAAAAAACGGAATCGGTTGACCCATCGTGACCGCTCAGCGTACAAAACTCTCTCCAGCGTGAAGGCCGTGTGCAAATCGGTCACGATCACCGTAATGACCGGTCACGTTCGCCGGAATACGCATGATACCGGCATATCGGGATATGTTCAGGGTTCATTGCGTGGTGAAACGGGCAATAGCTCTTCTGACACTGAGCAGGCTTCTCGCGAAGAAGGTAGTAGTGTCTCTCAAAACGATAGCGGAAGGCTCGCTTTCGCTGAGGATGGTACGTTGTCGGTTACTGGCTCCGATGGTGAACGATACTCAGTTAAATACAATGAAGGGGAAGCCCGGCAGGTTCTTGAAAGCCGTGCAGGTGAGGATCGTGCCTCGATGCTATATGCTGCATCGACCGATTATCAGGAAGCTGTACAGGCTCAGCAGAAGGCACACGAAGAGTGGACTGCAAGTAGATCGGGCTCTTTGCCCACACCAGCTAATCCGCAAGTCGTTTCCGATATGCAAACTGACATGACCAATCTGCGAGGTCGTGTCGACCAAAAAATGGGAGAAGACCAGGCTGAGATAGATGGTCAAAGAGCCGATGTAGTTGGGACGGTTGGTGCTAACACTTCTGATGTCGGCGCAAGGGCGGGAGATGCCGCTGAGGCCACCGCTCCTGTCGCCGATCGGGGTGTGCGTGATCTTTCTGTCGATACCGGAGCACAACTCGACAACATACAGTCAGCTGCTCAAGCACCTGTAGAAAGGCCGGACGATTACCATGTGGTCGATAATGGGCAGTCCTTATCCGTGGTGGATAGGCGTGATATAGCGGCTGCGGATCAGGCAAACGCTGATGCTCTGATTACTGGAGGTCCAAGGAGTAACATCCAAGTCGGAAATGACACTTTTGTTCCTACCTTCTATACACAGGACGAGAGCGGCCAAGCTCAGGCTGTCTACGCTGTTGAACGTGAAGGTGGCCATGCTTATTACCAGTACGGCGGGGATGGAACATTTGAGCCTGTCGACGTAGCGGTTCCTCCCACTCAGGATCAGATCGACCAACAAGCGCAGACTGGGGCTACTGTTCAATCTATGGAGGCCAACCTGAATAGGTGGCAGCTCCGTGAGGATCAATCAGCTTCTGAATCGCAGCCAGGGAATGAGCAGCCTGAAGGCCCTGCGGACGATCAGGCATCCACTGGTACTACAGGGGTTGCTCCTGGGCCTCAGGGAGGTCAACAGGGTGCCTCCCCCGGCCAGGAGCCGGGAGCAACGACTCAGGGGGGCCAGGTGCCCCAGGCGTCCGCCTACGGTGCCGAAGCCGGTCAGCAGCCGGGGGCAGTCCCGCAGCCGGGTGACGTGCCCCAGGCGTCCGCCTACGGTGCCGAAGCCGGTCAGCAGCCGGGGGCAGTCCCGCAGCCGGGGGCAGTCCCGCAGAGTGGCGGTGAGCCTTGGGATTCGACTGGGCAGGCGCAGGAGGCCCCTGAGCCGAGAAGTGGCTGGTCCGGCAATAATAGTGGTGGTTCAAATTCGAGTGGTGAGCCACCAGCGTCGGCTCAACAACAGGAACAGCCCCCTGGCCAAGATGAGGAAATTGATCCCAGAGAAAATATGGACTCAAGGTAATGAAAAGCCCCCGCAGATTGCGGGGGCTTTTTTAGGCGTTACGGATAAGTTTCTTGTAACGGTGGAGGAAGATCATTTGCAGAATGAAAAATGCAATGAAGGAGGCCCAGATATAGGGGCTGTTATGGCTTATTACCCCACCTTGATTAGCGTTGGTGTGATAAAGAAGAAAGAGGAAAGCCACAAGGTTGAATCCTAGAATTAAATAGACGTTAACCTTGGCTCGCCACCGGATCGCCCTCACAACGCTTTCTTCGTCTGCTCCAATGAGATGGTGAAGCTCATTAGCGATCACAGAACCGCCAGTGTGTGATGCAGCCTGACGACGAGCATTGAGCGCCCGTTGGCGTTTTGCATTTCGCTTATTCTTTGCCATAAATCACCCCCGAGCGTTTGGTCATTCTTTATGGTTAATTTAAGTATACGGTACGACGTTTTCAATGTAAAACTATAAACTACTTCCTTATCTTGTCGGCGGGGTCAAAATAGCTGCGGGAATGTGAGAGGTGACTAATAAGATCAAGGTGAGCATGTATGATCGTTTTGACAAGCCAAAGCATGTAGCCCGCAGCAAATTTCACTACTTCCACGATTCCCTTTGACAGTATATCCATTATCGGGCGGAAAACCTCTTTGACGCCTGGTAGTACGCCTAAAAGGAACATGGCGAATATTGCGATAGTCCCCCAGAATACAATAGTTATCATCTTTGCACCTCAAGCTACTTCAGTGAGAAATTCATTAAGCCGATCCTCAAAATTGAGTGGCTGCTTGTTCGCTGGGATCTTTTTATTGTGCTTGACGGCCTTGAAGGATGGTATTTTCTTTGGGTAGTTAATCATTGGGGTTCTGAGGTGGTACATGCGCGCTCCCATCATCATTACCGCATGACCCATATCCATGGCTCTTAACTGGTCGGGCGTGACACGAAACTCCTCGATTTCACGCCAGCTTTCCCCCATGCCACCGCCGTCTGACATGCTTGACTGAGGCGTTGTGCGAAGATACTGGGCGCTTTCACCTTGATTGGCCGAAACGGACACCGATCGCTGGAACCGTTTTGTTTTGCCGAGAATTTCAGCCGCCTCCTCCGGGCTATCCTTCGAGCCAAATTTGAAGAATATCTTGTTCCAGGTGTTTTGGATCACAATGTCAGCAAAGTCAGGAGAGACACGGTTCAACTGGCTGAACGACTGAAATGCTGGTATGAGGGCGATGTTTGCCGAACGGGCTTGCTCAAAGAGCCTGCCTACGCCCTCCATAACATAGGCACCCATCTCATCGAGCAGAGCAATGAAATGTTCTGGCCGTTCTCCTTTAGGAAGATCCTGTATATGGGCAACGGCAGATCGTATGTCCGATACAATCATCTTGCCGAGATTCAGAGCAGCGGTGTCCTTCCCCATTGTTGGCAACGAAACATAAAGCATGTGCCCTTTGCGGATGATCTCTGTAAGGACGATCTCGGGTGCATACACGTTAAATACTTTCCCGAATTTCCCTTGTGCAAAGAGCGCAATGCGGCCTGCCATGCCTCCCAGCGTCTGCTTCATGCGGTTGAGGTCAATCTTCGTCCCTTCCTTGGTACGGGTGCGGAATTGATCCAGGAAGATCGAGAGGGCTCGCCTTTCAGAGCCCTGGGGTGTCATCCGTTCGAGGTTTTCAAGCGCCTTATCCGATTGTAGTAGGATGGAAAGATCACCGAAGTGGTAAAGCTGACCGGAGGCTTGCAAGGCTGCGATGATGACAGTCAAGGCGTGGTTGGCCGACTGTCGGTAGTGATCCGCGCCAGGGTTGTTTTCGGCGGAAGGGATCAAATTCATGAGGCGGGAGGCTACCTCATCTGGATCACCATGAAGGACGGGGTTATAGGTGTTAGCATTGTCAGGATCGGAGACATCGATGATATAGAGTTCATCCTCTCGCCCGGTCACTTTGGCCATGTAGGCGAGGTGGTCACGAGTATCGCGATCGATCTTCGCATCGATGAATAGCCAGCCCCCACCTCTTGCTGTCTGCTGCCACAGGATGTACTCACCAATGGTCGTTTTACCCACGCCGGATTGCCCCACGATCGCCGTGTGACGTTTCCCGAGGTTGTCTGGCATGTTGACTCTGGTGTTCTTATCGGTTGTCAGGCCAATGTGCAGGCCACTACCTTTGTCATCAATCGGTTCGTCAGACGGAAGAACAAACCCTTCACGCGAATCTTCATCGATCCTCTCAAGGGTCGCCATGGCTTGGCTCCAGGTGAGCTGGGCCATGCCAATAGTGCCCAGGAGCCCCGCAGGCCACACAGGCAGCGCTCCGGCTGCCCAGGGGGTGGCTGTGGCCACCCCAGCTGCGATCGCAGTGAGAGCCAGTGCATCCCTCCTCCCGGCAATCATGGGCAATCCTCCAAAATCACATCATCAGCCTTGAAGATCCCGGCTGCCCATGAGGCAGGAGCAATATGGCTCTTTGAATCTGGTAGCGGGGCTTGGTGACAGCGGATCGTTGGTGTCGCTGAGGGATCGGTACTATGAAGGCTGATCAGGTGCCCTGGGTAGGCAGCGAAAACAAGCACCCCAATATGGCCATGGGGCAGCTCGTGAGGGGGTTGGCCACCAAGGTTCTCGAACCATGCCGTCTGCCACTCAACCGCATCATAGGTAATGATCGATTTATTCGCTATTCCTCCAGAGTCAGGGCCACCATAAAGACGATTGCTTTCCCCTTCCGGCTGTTGGGCGTATGTACTTGCTGAAATAAGCAACGCTATGAATGCCGTCATAGATGCTGAATCTCTTAGGCTCATCATTTGCTGTTCCTGTCATAGTATCCGCTTGGAAGTTTGTCTCGACTGCCAGCCCCACCCACGCTTGGTAGCATAGTGTCTGGTAGGACGCGCCCTCCAGGAACGAGAGAGTCAAGAAAGGTATTCCACATGCTGTATTGGAATCTTTCGGTGTAGGCATCTCCAGATGTTGTGACAAAGGTTATTCGGCCTGTGTAAACTACGCTCCCATTAGGCGTTATAGAGCCTTCTTTTGTTCGATGCCCGTAGGTATGAAACGCAGGCGTCCCAGGCGTCACAGTAGTGATAGAGGAGCCATCGCCCCAGTCTACAACTGCCTTCTCGACTTGCCGAACATTCCGCCCGCCATGTTCAAATGAGGTATATGTCACAGCTATATCTAGCTTGGTTTCCAGACCAACATATCCGTTGTTTGGGGTAAATCGGAATGGTTTTTGGCCAGCATTCTGGACGACCTCCTTGGATGAAGCACTGCCTGAAGCCAAGGCATTAGCTTGATCAGTTATTCTGTCTATCGGGCTCCCGTAGGAGCCCGTAGAAGCTAGAGCCAAGCCAAAGCAGGTAATAACTCGCTTGGTTAGTTTGCCCATGTCTGATTGAACTCCGCTTTAGCTTTTTCAGACAAAGTTTCGACATATTCAGAGAAATCCATGTCGCCAAGGTCTAGCGCAAGAAATTCGTCAATGGTGAATCCTGAGCAGTCTGGTTTGTACTGGCGGTCGTAGGTTGTAGATGCCTCGGCCACACAGCTTCCCAGAACCTCGAGCATGCACGGTTCATACTTCTTCTCCGAGTAGGTATACCAAGGCTTTGCCGTCAAATTCACCTCCACGGTAGCTCGGAATTCACACTCACTGTCAGTGCAACCCCCCGTGAGTGTGACAGGCGGCGTGCTATTGACATAGTTGTTCATGTCGCTGATGTTGTTACTAATGTCTACCTCTGTCCATCCTGAGTTATACCGACATTGGTAAGATGACCCAATGCACATGCGAAGTCCTCGAGTTGGACTGTCTGTGCCGAGCGGATTTGTATACGCCTCAAAATGGACATTGTTGTGCGCCCATGAAAATTCACCCCATCCTGTATTCGGAAAGTTGATGGGCCATTTCATATCAATGGGCACACGCATTTGCCCTCCAGCCCCTGCCTTCCAGGCATGAACATCGTATTCGCAAGAACCATCATCGAAGCAGCCACCTTCCACTACTGAATAGCGGTTGATCGCACGAACGTGGTGGTCCTCAGCTGCTAGGCGATGTGTCTCCCAGCCTGGGCTGAAGCCATATACAGGATGGTCGGGTGGGCTCCCGCATGTGTCCTCTGAGCAGACTGCTGCATATATGTCTGGGCTTGATGGACAGTCATAGCCAGCCAGCATGGAGTTGGTATAACCCTCTTCAGTTGAACACTCTTCCTTCCATTTCCAGAACCTCACGCGGTTCCCGTTCACATTCAGCTCGTTTGTCCATCCTCCCGAGGACTGGTAGAAAGGGAAGCGTGCAGTTTTTGTCTCAGCACCCCCTGCATTTTGAGCTGCAAGCTGTGCTAGTTGCTCTCGCCCTTGCTCCTGAATTATTCGTGCCAGCATGGAATCAAATTCACACCAGCGCTGATATTCATCCACCTGGGTTTGAGTATTCGCCAGAGACCAAGGCCTAGTCCAGTGTGAACATATTTGCTTCGCATACGCCATATCCCCCTTGGCAGGGGCGTTGTAGACATAGTTTGCAATCGTGCAAAGCGTGTTATTTGTCGGAACAAACCCAGGCGTTACCTGGACAGCTCTTTTGGCCATCCTGGCTGCTGCCAGCTCAACATCCTCAAGGTCGCAGTAATCCGCGCCGACACCTGTGGCCATGGAGATGAAGGAGCTAGTGAGTACGACATCCTCAGGATCATCCTGACAACATTCCATGTGCTCGATAGCATTGAGAATATCAGCAGCCGCAGTGCCTGCTAGAACTGCGCCCAATGGGCCACCGTAAAAAGTAGCAAGCGCGGTTCCAACCGTTGCATTGAATTCCATCATGCGACGGAAATCACTTGTAATAGCTTTGCACTCACGCTTGAAGCCGGAAAAGATGCGCATGTTGTCATCCAAGCCGCCTTCCGCCGCAATCATGTCCATAACACCAGCTGCGGCTATAGCATCTGAGAAAGCACCCTCATCATCGCTTACCTCAGGCATCACCTCGTAGGAGCTGGGATCACACTTTCCTTCCTCGCGGCAGGAGTATGTCTGCTCTTGTCTGACGCAGAGGCCATCTTGCTCCTTTGTGCATTCGTACTCGGTAATGCTGCAATTCGGGTCATTGTTGCACCGCGGAGTTTCACCTATATAGCACCGCTTCCTGACTCGTTGACCGATCACATTACCAGAATCATCTAGTATATCTTCGCTACTTATGTCAGGTCCGCACCCGTAAGAGGTGTCAGCATTACAGGTCGATTCACTTTTCTGCCACTCCTCCTTCCAGCTGTCAGGCAATATATTTGAGTATTGTGTGAAGGTTCCTGGGTATGTCTCGTCAAAGGTATTGACCAGCTCCCATTCATCACTGTTGTTCAGTGCGTCAAGGTTGCAGCTATTGCTATAGGGGTCTCCGTAGCACATATACGTGACAGAGTATCGCCAACAGTTCCGATGCACTGTATGGCCGTTAATCTGGCGAGGTGCATTGTCTACACACACCTCCCCTGCCCGATAACATTCCGCATAGTCATTGAGATTTTGTGCGCTTGCATTACCAGTGACAATCACCATAGCCATTAGCGCGAGCGCTCTGATCGCGTACAGCATCAGTTTGTCTCCGGTCGACGTTGCTCAAAGGCATCACAATTTTCAGTCACGGTGTCCTGAAAAATCGGCGCCGCTTCGTCATAGCTATATTTCTTTGTGCTATCACTTGGGTTCCGCCGATAGTGAATGGTGCAGCGTCCATTGCTACACGTTTGCCTTATGTAATATCCAGACGGGGCACCTGGCATCAGCTCTGGGTAGTGCCACCCCAAGACACGAGAGTATTCAAATCGGAAGGATGACCGCCAGCCGTCTCCGTCCTGATTAAACTGGTAGACGAGACAGTTGAATGGGTGGTTACAAGCCTGGCAAACGAATCTCCGGTACAGATTGGAGTAAGGCTGCCATTGGTAAACAACCTGTCCTGGCGTACAGGCCTCACTACCGACTTGCTGGACTTGAAGTTTACGCTCACAAGTAAACTGAGCAGTCTCACGCTGTACGTCGCACGTTTTTGATTCCGGCTCACAAGTTACGAGTCGAGTAGGGATGTCGACGGTACATGTATCTGTTGTGATCCGATCAGGCTCACACTGCCCGCCGCCGTCGATGTCCAGGAAGTCTATCGTTCTGGGGTCATCAGGATTGCATGAAACCGGAATATCGCCTTCGCTGAACAGCTGGTTGATCTGTCCCCCCAGGCACTTTGAACGGTCCTCTGCATACTGACTGCCCTGATCGAAAGTCGGGTTGTCCCGGACATCCGCGATGGTGTTTGAGGGGTGATTAGGATCTTGATTGACGCGATCGTTGCCCTGTTGGCGCATGTTGTTGCCGCCCCAGGCATCTCCATGCAGCTGGTGCATCGTCATCACACAGGATGTTCCTGAGCACTCAGCCTCGACTCGGTATGCACCGTAGAGATCGCCGCCGCTGAACGCGGCCTCGCCCCCTGCCGGGACTTCTCGCGTCTGCGTATAGCGATCGTCGCTGCACCGGATGCCTTGCGTCAGGGCATCACAAACGGCGACTCGCAGCCTCTGCAAGTCACCGTCATCGGATTGCTGACACTCTTCGATATTGACCCGGATACCACCCGCCGTCAGTCGAGCGCCGTCACGGCACCGGAAATTCCGCTGCTGCTGTTGCTTCACCTGGAGCCCAACCTCGCCCCCCAGCTCCCCCGAGGTCTTGGTGTCCTCAAGGCCCAGGGCTGAAGTCGCTGACTGGAAGCTCTTACCAGGGTCGAAGTCTTTTGCCCAGGCGCCCCCTGCCCTCAGGCCCGATTCACTCGGCCCAGCTATCGCGATAGTGCTCAATGGCACGAGGGCCGCCATGGCGACCCCCGTGAAGAGCTGTTTCAGATGAACGCCCTTCGGCATGCTATTCCTCCCAGAGATGGTCAGTGTTCTGTCCCTTCGGCCCCACGGCTGGCCCCATTGGCGTGTCGTAAACTTCACGATCTGAGCCTTCGTACCGCTCCTTGAGACGTTCCGCGTTGCGTTCAGCCAGGTCATCGGTGAGTGATTCCCACCGCTCCGAGCCGATACCCGGCTGCTCGGACGCGCTGAGTGCCCCTTCGCCTTTCAAGGCATCGATGTACACGGCTGCATTGCTGGCCCCGCGGTCTTGGAACTCCTCTAGGGCATATAGGGCTGTCACTGACCCTTCGACCTTCCAGTAGGAGTCTGGGGCCGCCTCCGGGCAGGCTTTGTAGTCGAATGCCTGGCCATTGATTTCCCCTGTCCTGGGCTCTGCGGTTTGGCAAACTCCCATCGGGTCTTCTTTGGCAAGCACGATGGTTGGCACGCTGTCGACCGCATAGGTGTCGAACAGACGGGGATCTATCTGGATCGGTGCAGTCATCCCGCCTGGACGCAGCACCTTCAGCAGCCGCTCCATGGTGAATTGCCTGAGGTCCATCCCCGGCTCTACCCCCCGGAGCACCAGCTCACCACCGGCCCGAGCGGCATCGAGGGCATAACCGCGGATCATGCTTTCCGGCATTGAGAACGAGATGAAGAAATACAGGCGGTCTTGTTCACCCAACCCAAGCGAGCCGCGCAAGGCCTCCCATTCGGCTGCCATCTCTGGGTCAGCAATCCCGCCTGTCTGGCCGGGCTTACGGATGTTGTCCACCATGGCAGCCCCTGCGGCCTCCCCCGCAGAGTTGGCGCTACCTGCCCCCATGGCTTCGAGAACTCGCTCTGCGCTTCCCTGGCCAGGGAAAGGAAGCTGGGCTGCGCTCTCGCCTTGAAAAGCCGAGAACGCGCTGTGAGCGGCTTCCTCGGGTGTCTTTTGCCCGAGGGCTGTTGAGCTGGTGAGAACCAGTGCAAGGAGTGTCAGAGAGCGCAGCATTGCTTACCTACCCAGATCAGGAATGCGGAATCGGTACGGACGGCTGTGTTGGCGGGCGGCATCATCCCCCACCGAAATTCGGACATGCCCAGAACAGCGGTTTGGTTACTCGCGACCGGCGCAACCGGGTCGATCCTGTACTGGCTACGGATCATGTTCGGCAGATAGACCGACTGGCACTCGGCCCATGGGCCGATGGTGGAAAGCAGACCAGCCATCCGGGTCTTCCGCTGCATGTACTTTCCGAGGACGTGCAGATTGCCCCCCTGAGGAGAGCTGTGTGTCGGGCTGGAGCCGGTCAGCGGGTACAGGACGCCTTGCGATCCCTGGCACCAGAACATCATGTCAAGAGGTCGACCGGCTGCTGAGGCAACGGCGTCTGGAATGCAAGAAAGAGCGCCAACCGGGTTAGCGAACAGGGCGGACTCAGGAAAGGCGATCGAAGTCCAGGTATCGTCCTGCCAGGTGGGATCTACCTCGGTGAGATCCGCCAGGTTGAACCCCGAAGTGTTCATGCACCCGAGTGAACTCATCATGTTGAGCACACTGAACAGGGGGTAGATATACCAATGAACCTGCATCCTGGTGACGGAGCCGTGGTCACGGCCGGAGCCATACTTCTGGTTCGAGGTTTGCTCGTCATACCCCTCGAGCACTTGCACCCCGCCCAAGGTCGACATGCAACCGGGAGTGCGTGCCACCTCGGCCAGGAAGGTGGGCTCCCAGTACGTCATCCCAATCCCAGGCATATCCACACCGTAGGGGCCAGGGCACATGCAGATAGGGTCCATGTGCATCAGGGGCGGGTTTGAACCACCCCCCATGGATATGCCCGCCACAGTCACCGGAAACATGTTGTTCCAGTTGGGGTCGTTGATCGGATTGAACACCTCCCCCTGGCAAGCGGCTGAGCCTGTCAGGGGAGAGGCAGTAGCTAAGCTGGCCGCGGCCAGTGATAGGGCAGCCAGGCCGGAAAGGACCGTTCGTTTCATGGCAGGTGGGCCTCCAGGGTCTCGACATCGTAGGGGTAGGCAAAATGCGTCACTTCGATGGCGTCGGGACGGCTATCCCGCACGCCAGCCAGTGAAGGCGTGTGAGTGATGCCCAAACGGTCGAAATGCCATTCCTCGGCGAAGTAGACGGCACGCCCCAGGTCAGCAGCCAAATCGCCGGGATCGCCCGCGGTCACAATGACGGTCAGGTTGACCGGGTGACGCTTCTTCAGCTCCACGGCCAGTTCGCGCTGCCTGTCCACCCGTAGATCGACAACGAGGAGCCAGTTCTGCGGGCGAACCTTGTCCAGGGGATTAACCTTGGTGCCTGCCTCGTAGATGGTGCCCCACTGATAAGTGCCGTCCGGTTGCCGCTTCAGCGCTTCGATGTCTTCTTGAAGGGTGTAGGAGGGGTCTACGAAATGGGTTTCGGTATGCTCGGCGACGGGTACATACCAGTCGGGGATGTCGTTGGTGTGTGTCTGGGCCTGACCCGCCAGGTGCTCATGGACTGAATCCCAGTCGACGCCATGAGCTTCAGCCACGATGGCCAGACGCATATCCGGCTCGCCGATTTCCCAGGTAGGCCCGAGCGTTCCGAGATCCTGGTCAGCGGCCAGGGCGGTACTTGAGAGCGCTACCGTGAGCGCTGCAATTTTACTATACTGTACTACGATTTCCATTTTTCAGCCGTTCCAATCTGCGGTAGACACTGCGCTCGGTCATGTCAGCCGCCGCAGCGATTTCGGCAGCCGACAAGCCTTCACAGTGAAGGGCAAGCAGGTTCTCGTTGGACAGCCCTGATCGAGCTGAGCGTTTCGGAAGGTCGATGAGGTGGGCTGAGACGGTGGACGTGGGTTCAATCTCCACGGAAGCCTCAGTATCGATCTCGTCGTTGAATTCTTGGGTAAAGCCAGGGATCTGTTCAGCCATCAGATCGTACTGCTCAGCACGGGGCTCACTGTCCGCCTGACCCGCCTTATGGACAGTGACGGGGAGTACGGTATGCCGGCGCCAGGTGCTAATGGCCAGGAAGGCGGCTTCGCCCGCGTATTTCATGATGGCATCATGGGAATAGCTGGCGTCGTACTCCCGCCCAAGCCAGGCAAGGTAGATTTCCTGGCGCATGTCGTCCTGCCATTGCCGCGGTATGTGCAGACGGGAGGCGGTCCACCCGACCAATCGCTGCATTTCGGATGGCGGTTGTTTCGACAAGTATTCAAAGAGGTTAGCCATGCGAGACACGCTCCTGAACGACCTGATCAATACGCTTGAAAGGCATGGCTGCGAGATCAAAGTGAGCATCCCCACGACCCGTGGGCGTGCTGAGCGCAGCTCGACGGATAGCGACCTGGGCCGGCGCATCAATACATTGCGTGACGAGTACGGCATGACCCTGGCCAAGATCGCCGAGCTGCTGACCTCGAAGCTCAACAGCAAGATTTCCGTGGCATCCGTCAATGCCTGGACTGGTGGCGTAACCCCTCGGAAAGTCCCCTACGAGCGAGTGCAGGGCGCCCTCGAGGAGATCATGGAAGAACATGAGGCAATCGAGGGCGGCGCATGGGTCGCCGCTGATGAGGTCAAGGCAACGGTGGATCGCTGGATGGAAGTGATGACCCCACGACAAATCGCCGTAGCCGCCGACGAGGCTGTGACCTCGATTCGGAGCTGGCATACGGGCAACCATCGGGTGCTGCGTACCAAGTGGAACCGTGTGGTCCCTCTGGTCGAGCAAATGCGTGAGGTCATCCAGAAGCGGCATGGTGAAACCTAGCGCCCCATGCCCTGTTTTGGCTGACCGTGCTTGCGGTCTTCCTCGCCTGTGGTGTGATTTCTCCCACCCCCACCATCACGAGGCTCGCCGGCCGGGGCCTCACCCCCCTGGCCTTGCTGCTTGGCCTCTTGCTTGGCCTCTTGCTTCTCCTTCCGCTCCTGGTCCTTCAGAAACCGCTTGAACTCGCGGTCCCTGTCCATGACGTTCCTCAGCATTAGGTCGACCAGATCACTGGTCGAAACCTTCTCGCCGAAGGTGAGCTGGTACAGCTCACGGTATTGATCCAGCCGATTGATCGTGGATTCAGGCAGTTGTGCCTGAATCTGCTTTTTGGGGTCGTGCTCTACGCGGCCAATGAGCATTTCGGTCTCCTGGGTTATCATGACGACGAAGCAATCTTGCAGCTACGCTGACTGCTGCGGATAGCCCGGGACCGTTAGAAATCGTTATCTGGTATAGCTACATGTTAGTGGCGTCGAATTCCGGCGTATGGGAGAGAGCATTGGATCACGACAATGAAAACGACGACCTGAAGAAGGTCATTGAGGCCGGAAAGCGCAAGCCTGGCCCCGGCCCGAAGGGTGGGCAGAAGGGAAAGCCAAAGGGGCCGCGGAGTGACTACCTGCAAATCGAGCCAGACACCCCTGGCTACAAGCTGGTACAAATCATCTTTGAGCGGGCGGTAAGCGAAGGGATCTCTACCACTGAGCTGGCTGAGAGCCTTGGCATAGCACCCTCCACGTTGAGCCACCTGAAAACAGGCCGTCGCCAGGCCAGCAGCTTGGGCCGGGATGTGGTGGAGCGATTCGCGGAGTGGCTGAACTATCCCGTGCTGGCTGTCATGATCCTGGCCGAGCAGGTTCGTTTGGAGGACTTCTACTCGCCTCAGAATGACCTGGATCGTGCAATCGACAGGGCGCTGCACTTCATGGCTGATGATCCTGAGTGGGGCGGTATGATGCCCAAGGATCTCGATGGGGCCTCAACCCACATGAAGCTATGGAGTGTCTGGATGTACGAGCGAGCCACCAAGACTCGGCTGATCACGGGTGGCGTTGACTACCTGGACCTGTTGAAAGCCATGGAAGATTTCAGGGCTGACCACCCCTCGAGCAGCTAGGCGAATCCCCTTACCAAGGTCAGGGGACGCCTGAGCGGCGTGCCGACTGGCTTCAGTAGACAGCCTATGAGCCCCGGCCCTGGATTGGCCAGTACGGGAATCGATCCCCGTTCCCATGACTTGACTATGATTACGGGAATCGAACGGGTTAGACGCATCTTGCCGACTGGCTGAGATAGAGCATTCCGTTGGTGCTCTCATGAGAACCGCTCCTGTAACGCTCTTCATGGTGCTCTGGTAAAGCTATATCAGGGCACATATTTGGGCATAATTAGTTGGCATATCAGCACTTTTTCAGCGTTCCTAGTAATGCTCGATCGCTGCTTATACTGAATGCTCGAGACTCTTTCCACATACAACGAAAAGCACATGGGCCGCTCCGCGGCCTGGGTACGAGGCAAGCCTCGAAATGCCTAGCCCTGGTGGCTTCCTATCCTGCAATTTCGCCCGCATGGACTTCGTTCTGTGAGGGCTGTAAAGCTGCGCTGTGGTGACCATGCTTGGGCACTGCCGCTTGCAATACGAAAAGCACATGGGCCGCTCCGCGGCCTGAATACGAGGCGGGCCTCGAAATGCCTAGCCTTGCTCGATCCAAAACCCGGAATTCGCCCCAAAGGCACTTCGTTCTAACTGGCCCTGGCTGCTGTCGCTCACGCACCGAAAGCGCCAGCCGCAGGCCCGGTGGCATGGCCTCCCCACACCCCGAACAGCACACACTCGCCGTGGTCGCTCACGCACCGAAAGCGCCAGCCGCAGGCCCGGTGGCATGGCCTGCCCACACCCCGAACGGCACACGCTCCCCGTGGCTGCTCACGCACCGGAAGCGCCAGCCGCAGGCCCGGTGGCATTGCATCTCCACACCCCGAACAGCACACACTCGCCGTGGCTGCTCACGCACCGGAAGCGCCAGCCGCAGGCCCGGTGGCATTGCATCTCCACACCCCGAACAGCACACACTCGCCGTGGTCGCTCACGCACCGGAAGCGCCAGCCGCAGGCACGGTGGCATGGCCTCCCCACACCCCGACAGGCACACACTCCCCGTGGTCGATCACGCGCCGATAAGGCGTTCGTGAGGTCGTCACCTATGCCCGTTGGGGATGCCCTCCCGCAGTACGCTCGTACCCCCTAAGGATGCAGCCTGGCGATCGCACACCCATGTCGCCTGTAGTGCCCGTATATGCCATCTCGGATAACGCTCTATGGGACGCTCTGGCGGTGTCTTATCGCTCTATCTGCCAGCCAAAAAAAAGGCTCCGCGAGATGCCCCGGGAGCCTGTTTGCCGCTTGTCAGCGATACCGTATCAGGATGCTCTACTCACCCTCCCCTGTGTGCTGAAACCCTAGGTCGGGACGTGTACTGCGAGCTGCACCGATGGCCTTGTTGATGCGCTTCAGGTGATCGATAAAACGGGCTCTACGCTCGATCAGCGCCTGTGCTTCAGCAATCAGTTCGCGGGCCTCGTCGGGGATGCTTTTCGAGCGTGCGGCGGTGCCTGGGCGAGACAGTCGAACGGCAATCCACTTGGAGGCGGACTGGCGGTTATTCTTCTGCTTGTCCATCCACTTCACCCACACCGGATGCGGGCACCCAAGGCACCCGTACCCGCAGCGGTTGAGGTCCATCAGGACGGCGCCGTGTGAACGCGGCTGAGCGTCACGCAACCGCTCATGGAGTTCTACTAGCTGGCGGTTGTACTCCCCCATGATGGCCGTGATGTCATGACTCAGGGCGCCTACCATCTGGGCGGACTCGTCCAGGTAGGTTTGCCTGTCTACCGTGCGTCTATAACGCGACTTGCGCTGTGTCGGGGAAGCCCCCTCAGTGTTGCTGGATACGCTATCGGTCATGCGTCATTCCTGTGTCACCTACCATGTCCATAGCTGGTGCCATCCCCCCAGTGAGAGAGAGTCCAAGCTGTGTTCTTTCGCCCCCTTCCTTGGCGAGGGGAAGGGCCTATTCGAGCGGCATGCAGGTGGTCGATCTGGTGTGTCTATCCCCGCCCAGGGGGTGCCCGGGCGGGCCTCGTGCGCGGCTACCGCGGGTGCTCGCTCAGGAACAGCCGGCACTCCTTGATGCAGGTGCGGGCGGCCTCGGGAATCTTGACCCCGTAGCGCTTGGCGGCGGCTTCAGCGGCGGCCATCATCTTGGGGGTCGGCTCCCCGTTCTGGAGGTGCTTGTCGATGAACGCTTTGCACTCCCTGAAGGAGGTCAGCTCACCATTCAAGGTGACGCCGTTCTCGTCCGCCAGCCGCATCGCCAACGCCTTCATCTTGTCGGTAGGCGGGGGCGTCTGCTGCATCACTTCATCCAGGAATGCGCGGCAGGTGTCGAAGCTGTGCTCAATGCCTTCAGGCAGCGCCAGATCACGCGAAGCAGCGATCTTCCGGGCAGCGGCAATCATGTTCTCGGTCGGTGCGTTGGTGGCCTCACGAACGGCCTCGGGGGCGTTGTCCATGGTCTCGATAACCTCGTTGATGCGGGTGGTGATGAAGTCGCGTTGCTGAGTGATAAAGGTGTCGCGCAGCCGCTTGGCCTCGGCATCGCTGGAGGCGTTCTGGATCGCGTCGAGTTCGCGCTCCCAGGCGGCCGTCACGCGGACATCGGAGAGCATGCGCGGGGTGTTATCGATGAAGGCGCGGCCTCGGGGAGTGGACACGATCAGCTGCTGCTTGCCCTTGCGCTGAGTGGCGATGTACTCGCGATCGAAGAGCGTCTGAATCACCGTGTCGCGGGTGGCCGGGGTGCCGATCCCCTCGGCCTTCTTGAGAGCCGCGGCATCCTCGCCTTCTACCTGTCGTCCAGCGTTGAGCATGGCGCTCAGCAGGGTGTCCAGCGTGAAGTGCTTGGGAGGCTCCGTGCGGGCCTCGTGAAGCCTCACGGCCTCGATGGGCAGGCTGGCGCCGGATGCCAGCGGGGGGAGATCCTTTTGCGCTTTCGGCGCCTGGAACGCGGTCATCCAGCCCGGGTCAACGACGCGCTTGAAGGTGCCGGCGAACAGCGCTGGCTGGCGCTCCAGTACGTCTTCCACATCGACGCTGGCGCTGACCTTCAGTGACTCGACCGTGGCCGGTGGGAGCAGCGCTTGGATGAACTGCTGGGCACACGCCAGGTAGACCTTTCGCTCGGCGTCTGAGCGTGCCGACAGGTCCGGTGTCTTGTGCGTGGGGATGATCCCGTGGTGGTTCATCGGCTTGTCGGTGAAGCACCGTGGGCGCGGCACATCGGCCCCTTCCAGGCAGTGCCGGCGACCCGCCAGGCGTGCTGGCGCCATGAGCCCGTCATCGGCCTTGGCAGCGCCGCCCAGGATCGCCAGCAGGTCATCCCGGTTGTAGAGGCTGGCAGGCAGCTCTCCGTGCTCTGTCCGGGGGTAAGTCAGGTAGCCATCGCTCCGCATGGTGTCGGCCGCCTTGAGGGTCTGCGTGGCCGTCATCCCGTGCTGTTTGGACATGTCGCGCTGGAGCGCGGTGAGGCTGTACGGAAGCGGTGGGTGCTTGGCGGTTTGCTTGGTGTCCGCGGCCAGAATGTCGGCCGTGTCGGCGCCCTCGAGGCGTTGTGTGAAGGCCTCCATGGCGTCCCGGTCCAGGAACAGCGGCTTGCCATCGTCCTGGAGCTTGATGCCGCTGGCGCCAGCAGGCGGATCGACCGGGGCATAGCTCAATTCGCCACCGCCCAGGGTGATCTTCGCCTGGTAGTGGTCGACCGGGACGAAGCCCTCAATCGTGCGATCGCGATCGACCACCAGCCCCAGGGTGGCGGACTGCACACGGCCGGCAGAAACGACGCCTGCCTTGCCCTTCCCCTTGCCCAGATCCTTGCCCATGAGCCCGATGCGGGCGGACGCGGTGTAGGCCCGAACGAGGTACTGCCAGAAGCCATCGGCGTTGGCGCGGGCCTGCTGGGCTCGCCAGTAGGAGATGGTCTCCCCACCTTCCCGGAGGCGCTTGGCCGCGGCCTGCACGTCTGACGCTTCCATGGAGCCGGTGAGCCACATGCGCTTCACCATGCCCCGGTATTTCGCGTGTTGCAGAACCTCGTAGCCGATCGCCTCCCCCTCACGGTCGGGGTCGGTCGCCAGCCACACCTCACTGGCCTGGGAGAGGGCTTTCTTCAGGTTGCCCAGGTACTTCTTCCCCCGGTCTGTCGGGGTCTGCGGAAAAGCGGTAGGCAGCGGCAGCAGGCTGCGTGGATCACGCCAGTTGGCCTCAGGGCTCACAACGGCAGGCTCGACCGGCGCCAGCAGGTGGCCAGCCGCCCATACCAGCGTCAGGGAGACCCCATTCCAGGTGCCGGTATAGGAAGAGCCGTTGCGTGTCAGCCCCAGGGCAGGGGCTATCTTGTCTGCCTGATCCGAGTGCTTCTCACACAGAATGAGTGCTTGTGATGTCATCCTGTTGGTTGTCCTTCGGTAGGGATTGTCGAGCGGAATATCGCCCCGCTCGGGAGCATGCCGACAATACGATGTCTTCCATTCCCTGGGTGTGTTGCATTCCTATAAATCGTCGTCTAGTATAGCAACACATAGGCAGGGGAAACAGAGAAACCCCTGCCGACCGAATTACGCGGAGTGCGCCCGTGGCTCCTCTCTCTCCCCTGACGCGGCTTTGGGGATGCGCATCAGCCGCCTGGTCGTCCCGGTCACCGGGGCTACCGGAGAGCCCGCTGAGCAGCCCTGATCCGGCTTCTCTCTCTCACACCGCTTAGTGGGCTCCCCCGTAGTAGAACCAGCGCTTCAGTCGGGCGTGTCCCGGGCGTGCTAATAGGCCGCGCCGCTCTGCCAGAGCCTATTGACTCCCACCCTGCATTTGCCCGGCTCTCCCCAGCCGGGCTTTTTTTGTGAGGTAGCACCATGGACAACCTGGAGCAGTTGAGCGGAGTGGTTGCCGATGTCCGTTTCGTGGGCGAGGAGGGATTCCAGATCCTGACCGTGCGCGATGAGGCGGAACGCGAGGTGACCCTGGTGGCGGTGTGCCAGCCGCTCAATGAAGGGGAGTCGGTAGAGGCTCATGGCGCCTGGACGACCCATCCCCGCTTCGGGCAGCAGTTCAAGGCCGAGAGGCTGGTGACCCAGGTGCCCCGGGAGTCGAAGGCCCTGGGCGCCTACCTGGCCAGCGGCAAGGTGGCCGGTGTCGGCCCGACCTTCGCCAAGCGGCTGGTCGCGCACTTCGGTGACGGCCTGCGGGATGTCCTGGGCGACGAGAAAGCCCTGCGAGCGGTGCCCGGTATCGGCAAGAAGAAGGCCGCACGGATCGCCGGCAGCTGGAACGAGTATGAGGAAGCCCGGGAAGCCCTGATCTTCCTCCAGGGGCACGGCCTCGGCGCCTCGCGGGCCATGTCGGTATTCCGCCAGCTGGGCCAGGACACCATCGCGAAGGTGTCGGCCAACCCCTACCGGACCTTGCTCAAGACTCGCGGCATCGGGTTCCGCATCGCCGATACCATGGCGCGGTCGATGGGGTTCGAGCTGACGCACCGGGATCGCATCATCGCCGGCCTGCGTCATGTCGTGGATGCCCGCTCAGCCTCGGGCCACACATTGGCAACCTCGGGGGAGTTGGCCTCGGAAGGCGCGAAGCTCCTCGAGGTGGATGTGGCACGCACGACCTCGGTGGTTGAGCTGCTGCTGGCGCACGAGAAGCTGGAGCAGGTGGAAGGTGGGCTGGTGGGATTGCCGGCGCTGATCAATGCAGAGCGCACGGTCGCCGCTGCCCTGCTGGCGCGAGCGGTCACCTGGGAGGACAGCGGGCTGGCCAGTGTCGATGGCGAGCTATCCGATGGGCGCGTGCTCAGCGACGAGCAGCGTGAAGCCCTGGTGACCTGTCTGGCTTATGGCGTGGCGGTGCTCACGGGCGGCCCGGGAGTCGGCAAGACCACGGTGACCGAGGTGCTGGCGCAGACTCTGGATGACAGTCGCTATGAGCTGGCGCTGTGTGCGCCGACTGGGCGAGCCGCACGCCGGATGAGCGAGGCGACCGGGCGACCCGCGACGACCATTCACCGGCTGCTGGGGGCTGGCGCCAACGGCTTCGAGTTCAATGCGGACAACCCGATCGAGGCGGACGTGGTGATCATCGATGAGGCCTCGATGGTGGACGTGCAGCTGTTCCGCGCCCTCGTCGTCGCCCTGCCCGACCACTGCCGGCTCTACATCATCGGTGACCAAGATCAGCTGCCCTCGGTTGGCCCGGGGAACGTCCTGCGGGATGTGATCGCATCGGGGCGAGTGCCCGTCGCCCGGTTGCAGCAGATCCGCCGCCAGGGGGAAGGCTCCCAGATCATTGTCCAGGCGCACGCCGTCAATCAGGGACACCCGCCCCAGTCTGTCCCGGGTAGCGACTTCGAGATTGTCGCGGTGCCCGAGGGCAGTGACCCGGAGCTGGTCCTCCAGGAGGCGTTCCGCGTGGCCACGACCGAGATGCTGGCGCACGGCTTCGACACCCTGCATGAGGTGCAGGTGTTGACGCCCATGCACGGTGGCCCGGTGGGCACCCGATCGCTCAATGACGCACTGCGGGCCTACCACATCCCCGGCGACCGGGGCTCGGTGACGATCAACGGCCGGCGCTGGGCGGCCGGCGACAAGATCGTGCAGACCGAGAACGACTACAACCGGGAAGTCTTCAATGGCGACCTCGGGTTCGTGGTGGCGGCCGACCCCGAGGAAAAGACGGTGCTGGCGCGATTCGAGGACCGGGAGGTGCTGTTCACCAGCGATGCCCTCGGCAAGTTGCAGCTCGCCTACGCCATGACCGGCCACAAGGCCCAAGGGTCGGAGTTCCCCGCCGTGGTGATCCCGCTGGCGCGATCGCACTGGCACATGCTCGAGCGGCAGTGGCTCTACACCAGCATCACCCGGGGGAAGCGCCGCGTGGTGCTCGTGGGCCACCCCTCAGCCATCGAGCGAGCGGCCCGGCACGTCACCGGGCGGCGGCGGCTGACCTCCCTGCCGCTGTGGCTGCGCCAGCCCACCCCTGCAATAGAAGAAGGAGAGCCGCATGGCCAACCGAGCGCTTGATGGCGCCGAGAGGAAGGGGCGGGAGGCACGCGACCGTGGCGACCCCCGGCACGCCTGTCCCTACAACGACAACCGGAAGGACTGCGGCCGGCTGACCTTTTCGCGGGCCTTCCGCAATGCCTGGCTGCACGGCTGGGAAGACCGAGATCGCGAGCTGGCGCTGGCGCCAGCCGCCACAGACAACGGCGACCCTCGCCCCTGACCAAGATGGAGAATCCAGATGGAGCAAGCCTACGTTCCGATGGCCCGGTGGGGCCGAGACCACTGGCGCTGCCTGGTCTACGTCGAAGCCGTGATGGTGGAGATGGCCGGCTTCCAGGTGGGCGCTGATCCGCGCATGACCGCCAATCGCCGGCACTACCGCGTCCTGGCCGAGCAGTGCCCGCGCCCCAAGCGCCCGAGTCACCCGGTTCGCCCGGGAATGGTGATGCGCCCGGAATACGCCACGACGCTGGCGGACGGCACCCAGCCGGACCCGTGGCACGACGACTGGAGCTGCGTGCAGGACTTCGCCGCCGAGGGACTGTTCACGGTCGGCCCCGAGCAGGTTGAGCCCGGCACCACCCTGACCTTCAGTGAAGCGGGGCTGGCGCTGACGGCCAAGCTGCGCCAGCACAAGGCGGCCGGTGGCCAGTACCGGGATTTCGCATGCGAAATCGCCCCGGATGCTGCTGTGGCAGGAGGTGACCTATGACGCGCCTCCTGGTTCTGGTGTGGGTAGCCGCCCTCCTCTATGCCCTGTTCCTGACGGCGAAGCTGGTCACCCGGCGAGCCCGCCTGACCGATCGCCCGTTCCTGATCCGCTGGATGGTGGCCTGGGCCGCCATGCTGGCGCTGTCGACCGCGATTCGGGTGACCGCCCCCGAGACCGAGACACCCGAGCCGCCCCCGGCGCCGCGGCTGGGAGAGCCGGTGGACATGGCCATGCAGCCGGTCATGCGCAACGGCGTGGTGACGTTTTCGCTGTGAACGACCTCGGCCCCTTCCTTGGCAAGGGGAGGTGGCCTCGTCGGCTGGTGTGAGATTCGTGTGTGGGAGTGAGCCTGTGCGAGACAAGACAACGACAACCCGATACCTGGCGAAGCTGCCGGCGCTGGTGGTGCTGACCGGCGCGATCGCCCTGCTTCAGCTGCACGCCATCCAGTTCTGGACCGAGTTCGTCGGCCCGATGGGCTGGGCTTGGGCGGTGCTCCTCGAGGTCGTCGCCCTGTGGCTCTGGTATCAGCGCCAGCTGGCGCGACGAGCGCTGGCGCTGGTGACCAGCGTGCTCGCGCTCACAGGCCCGGTCTACACCGTCTGTGAGCCTCTGGTGGAGGAGTGGCAGGCGGCCTCGCATGTCGACGCCGGCCGTGAGCTGCGGATCGAGCGGCTGACCCAGGAGGCGGCGCGACTAGAGGAGAGCCTGGCGACCTTTCGGGATAACAGCGAGGCCCGGGCAGGTTGGCTCACGCCCATCCAGGAGGCCCAGGCACGGCTCACCGAGGTCGATGCCGAGCTGGCCGAGCTGCTGTCGACGCCCCCGGCCGAGGCCATGACCTGGCGCCAGCAGGCGCTGGTTGTGATGCAGGCGCTGGCGCTGATCATCTTCCAGCTGTCGGCGGTGCTGGCGATCACGTCTCTGTCGCGCATGGGGCGGCCGGTGCCCGCGCCAGCTGTCAGCGGTGGCCCTACCTCTTCAGGCGACAGGTTGCCCGAGGACACTGCTGGCCTCGGAGAGGATGTGGCCGTGCCGAGCACCCCATCCGCCGAGGCCGTGACCTTCAACCTCGAGCACAGGCTGGCCAAGCCCAGCATGAGTGAGACCAACGATGAGAGCGAGCTGAGCAAGGGTCACTTCGAGTACGCCGATATTGTCGCGCTGCGACAGGCCCTGGAGCAGCTGCTGGAAGAGCGCGGGACCACCCAGGCGGCGTTTTGCCGAGACCACGGGGTTTCGCCACGGGATCTCTCCCTGCTGCGCCGCCATGAGGCGCGTAGCGCGGCAGGCGAGAGGACGATCTCCATCACGGCCCTGGAGCGACTGGCCTCCATCATCGACGCGCAACCGATGAGCCGTGCTGCAACGTAGGAGGTAGAGATGGGCACTTCACTGCATACCGTGAACCCGTCACCGGAGCAGGCCCCGGATGAGTCTCTGGCCGGTCGTCTCCAGGAGTACCAGCGCCACCGCGCCGTCATCGAACAGGATCTTCGGCGGGCCGGCATTACCGACACCACCCCTCTCGAGCTTGCGGATCGCATCATCGGCGATGCGCTGCATTCCGCCTATGCCTGCATGGTCAGCGCTCACCGCATGGCGCATGCCGGCCTCGAGAGAGGGGCACAAGAACACCAAGGGGGACCGAATCATGGCGAAGCCGAGTCACCGTAAGGGAGAGCTGCTGGCGCTCTCCAGTGGTGGGACCACCTACTACCAGTGCAGCGGCCTGTACCGGGCGCTCGTGGATCTCAACCTGGGCGAGCTGGCCGAGCAGTATTGCCGCCAGGCGGCCTACCGCCAGGGAACGCTCGACGCCCTCAACAAGGGGCTGGTGACCATCGAGCAGATTAACGAGATGGAGGCTTCCGGGGCTTTCTCGCACCGCGACATTTCCGATCAAGGCTTTGGCAACTACCTGATCAACCGCGGCTACCTCCAGCTGGTGATGATCGATGAGGTCCACTGTGGTGCCGGCTTCTCTCCCGACATCGTGCGCGAGAGCGCCAATGCGCGGGCTCAGTCACTGAGCCAACTCTCCGGGGGCTTCGCATGAATGTCCGGTCTCAAGAACCCATCACCCAGCAAGCACCGGGAGGTGGCATGGCAGAGCGAGCGCCCTGCCCTGTCTGCGGCTGCGAGGACAGCCCGGACTACCAGCGGCGAGTGACCGACTGGTTCCATGCCCACTGGCTGTCCTGCCAACGCTGTGGCTACCAGACCGCGACTCACCCTGCCTTCGAGAGCGCCGAGCGTGACTGGGACAAGGCCGCCACCGGCCGCCAGGCAGAAGAGGCGGGGCTGCTGGTGCCGGCCGTCCAGGTCTTCTCCATGCGCGACCTCGAGCTGCTGGAGTCGCTTCAGATGCAGGTGCCCGAGGGCGACTGTGCCCGAACCTACCTCGTGTCCCGGGATGCCCTGGAGCGCTGGAAGGAAGTCGCCCGCTTGGGCAGGGAGGAAGTGGACGAGACGCTGGCGCCAGCCGTGGCATCGGTTGAGCACGAGATCGCCGCCCTGCTCCACGCGCAGCAGGACGAAGACTGACCCTCTGGCGCCAGCCATTGAGGGACGAAGGAGGATAGACGTGACCCCTGACGGATTTATTGCGAACCCCAGGCAGAGTCAACCTGGATGCCTCATCAAGCCTCGCCGTCTTGTCGAAATGGCCGAGGAGGGGTCTGGGTCTGGCTGCGGACTTCACTACGAGCTTTATCACTTCGAGGTCGTGACGCAGCTTCGCCGCTGGCACGACATGCTGGGTGACCCCGCAGATCGAGACGCATTGATGGCGGCAGCTGAGCGTCGGGGTTTCCCCTTCGATGATGCTGACCTCCAGGCAGCACAAAAGGAACGCGAGACGTTACTGGCCGAGCTTCGGGGAGAGATGGAGTGACCCGGCCGCCCACCACAACTTGAGGAGAACCTATGGCGACATGCTTGTTCCATGTGACCGGCCCGGTGCAGGCCTACCAGATCGCGAAGGCGGGCCGGTATGCCCCGTTCTCGGTTGACCCGATGAACACGGATGCCTGCCTGAACCTGTATGCCACGGCGGTGCGCGGCAAGCCCGTCGCCTATGCCCCGGATGGCCAGCAGGTGGAGGCAGCTGGCGCAGCCCTGGTGGTCGAGTGGGATGGCCCCGAGGAGGTGCTGTCGACCTGGCAAACCGTGCCCAAGCCCAATGTGCTCTACCACCAGCCCTGGGACCAGTACAAGCACGCTGATCCCCTGGAGGAGCCGGAAGCCTACTACCGGAGTCTCGTCGCGGCCGGCACCGATCACCATCTCAAGATCGTGGGCTTCAAGCTGGACGAGGAGGCCGTGGAGGAGGCCTGGGTAGCCGGTGACCTGCCCGACGAGATGATGGGGCTCTGGCGTTTCGCCCCGAAGGCGCTCAGGCGCCTCAAGTCCGACCGGGGGATCAAGCGCATCTACGCGGCCATGCAGCGCGTGATCGGAAGCGGTGATAGCGGCAGTGGACTGGTGGTGGAAGGCCGTTGACACCCTGACCGATGAAAAGGAAGCGAAATGGACAAGCGGGTATTCCCCTTCTGGCCGCTGGAGCACTGAGTCTTGCAAGCCTGAGGCTGTTGCGGTTCTTCCATGCGCCTGAGTGGGTCGTCTGGGGCGCAAGAGTCGCTGCTGTAGGGCTTGGGGTTATCGCTCTGTACCAGAGCCAAAAGGCATAGAACAAGCGGAGTAGCAATGAAGACCATAAGCACGTTCCAGTACGATCACTGGGCACCCAAGCCCGTCGAAGAGCTAGTGGTCGGGGACTTGATCTCACACGGGGGCACCGTCGCCACCGTGACTGCACCGCCCTATGAAGAAGCGGGCGTGACGCGCATTCCTGGGAAGCCCTATGACCCTGGCCCGATAAAGTTGATGCTCGGCGAGTTTGCCGATGGCAAAGAGCACATCGTCATGGCCATGGATCTGGTGGGGTCAGGCCTAGCCGAGTTCGATGATGGCACGGCACTGATCACGGATCTGGAGGAAGGTCATGGTCTCATCTACTCCCCTCGCCTTCCGATCGCTGAGCTTGAGGCGTTCTGCGCTGAGCACATCGAGCGCTACCAAGCGTTCTACGATGCCAATGCCGATGCGATTGATAGATGCCAGTTGATACCGATGCAGCCCTGGTGGCAAGAGAGCCCGGCCCAGGAGGGTGGCATCATCTCGCTCTCTGGGCCGGAGTAGCAGAGCCGGTTGAGCATGCGCAAGAAGGCCCCAGGGTTTCCCCCGGGGCCTTTTCATATCCCACCTTAGGTGACGATTTCGCATGCGAAACTGAGGCCCCTGATTGCCCGGGGCCGTGGTGTGAGATTACCCCACCATCTCCAGCTGGAATTCGTTGCTGGCCAGCTCCGGGCGGCCACCGTGGAAGGCCCACTGCATGACGCCTTCCTCGCGCAGCCGGGCGACCGCGGTGAGGCGGCGATCCAGCTCGCCACGGCGGCTGGCCGGGATGCTGACCACGCCACGCATGAGCAGCGAGTTGGCCACGCTCTCCGGGGCCTTCTCGGTGTCGGCCGCCAGCATGTCGCCCTCGATGCTCAGCATCTCCATGGCGCCCTCGGGGTCAACCTCGAGGCGAGAGCCGGTGGCCACCGTGACGCCGGCATTGGCCATGAGCGGGGTGGTGACAGAGCCCAGGGTCTCCCCTTCCAAGGGGTGCAGTGATTGGCCGCCTGCCTGAGCCGGGGCTGCGGTGCTGGCGCTGGGAATGGGGAAGCGCTTGCCCTGGTGGTGGACTTCGACCCAGGCGCGGGTGGCCTCCTAGGGGCGCACCTGGATGCCGCGGATCGCCCAGTTCCACTCGATCGCGACCAGCTCCTGCGGGGTGATGATCTGGAAGGCCGGGTTGTCGGAGCGCTCCATCTCCTCGGCGTCGAGGGTCAGGCAGGCACGCAGCAGGTCCAGCAGGACACGGCCACTGTAGCCGGCAGCGCTGATATTGATGTCTCCACCGTCCTTGATGTCGGTGCCGATGAAGTTTCGGGCGCCCACGTCATGACGCAGTGAGACGATGTACTGGCGCAGCGCCAGCAGCGGCGCCATCTCCGGGTTGTCCTTGGCCATGTTGGTGAGGCTTTCGTCAGACTTGCCGGCATACGGGCACGCCCAGCAGCCGGTGCGAGCGCCGCACGGGGCCCGCTTGCCGCTGTCGCCGACGATGGAGCACTCGCCGTTGGCGCTGTTGTAGACCTCCAGCACGTCCGCCAGAGAGGTGGCGTAGCTCGGGAAAAGCCCTCCCTGTCCAAAGGGCTGGGCGAACAGGATGTAGTCCCACACGTCGCTGGTCGTCCAATCGGCAATGGGGTAGGCCAGCAGGCGCCCCTGGTGATCCACGACGCCGCTACCGGCGCCCTGGTCGTTCATGTTCGCCGTACGGCGAGCGGACTCCTCGAACCGGCTGCCCAGCAGAGTCACCTGACGCACGCCCTTGGGAAGGGACTCTGCATGCTGGCGCTTGAGCGCATCGATCGGCTTGATCTTCCAGTCGACAGAGCAGTATTGGCTCTGGCCTTCGCTGGGCCAGGCCATTTGGCGACGGCCACCCAGGACGCTCACCTGCCAGCTCTCGGCCAGGCTCGGCAAGGCCCACTGTGCCTTCAGGGAGATGCCGTGCTCGGCGCAGAACGTCCGCATGGCTCGCAGATGGCTGCCGACATGGCGCTCGATCACAGGGTTCTCGATGCCGGTGTTGGAGGTCACGGCCATGTGCTCGATGTCTCCACTCAGCTTCCCTTCCTGCGCCAGCTCGGCCAGGGCCGCCAGCGCGAGGCTGGTGACCACGGTGGAGTCCTTGCCGCCCGAATAGGCGATCAGCAGTGAGGTGGGCTGCTCGGTGACAATCGCCTTGAGGAGATCGATAGCCTGACGCGCCCGCTGGGGCAGCGGCGCCGCGGCCGGCTCGAAAGTGGTCGGTGCTGCGGTTTCGGTGTCCAGGTTGATCGCCAGGTTCATGGTCTGCTCCCTTCCCTTGTCGTTGTTCGGCTCGTGCGATGCGTGGTCGTGCTTCAGGCGCTGGCGCCTTGATGGATCTGGCCGACCAGCCGCGCCCCATCGGCGCTGTATTCGATGACGCCGACCTGCTCGTGAGCGCGAGCACGGCGGGCCATCTTCTCGGCCTCGCGCTCAGCGACGTGCTGCACCGGATAGGTCTGCGTGGAGATCGGCATCCACTGGTTCCCGGGCTCGCTCTGGCTGGAGAGGCCGGCGACGACATAGAGCGGGTGCATGATGTTGAGCTTCATGGGGGTTCCTCGCGTTCGGATGTTGGCAGCTGGTTCGTGGGTTACAGGCGCTTCACGATGTCGTTGGGCGTCTCGGAGGTGGCCATGATCCTTCCGGTCTTGTGCCACCGTTCGGCGGTGCCGGAGCTGACATAGCGCCCTGTGCAGTTGAAGTCGTGGCGACTGGAAACCCGCTCGACCAGGACGCGCTCACCGGCCCGAGTCAGGTAGTGGCCGGGCTCGACCACGATGGTTGGGAGGGTGAACAGGGGGATGAAGTAGGTCGTCATCGGTGCTCGTCCTGCGGTGGCGGTATTCAGAAGGCCTTGGCCTCCACCTGATGACTGTCATTTTAGTGTGCTTTGCACACTTTATCAAGGCCGGCGCACACTTTTTTCGTAGCCGAAGCGGCACATTTCCGATGGTCCTGAATATCTAATAGGGGCTATCGCGGGGATGGGTCACACTTGCAAAGGTGTGCATTGCACATATAACATTCGTGTTATGTCCACGCCGTTCACCTGGAGGCTGTATGTCGGGCGAAGAGATGCGAGAACGCCAGCTGGCGACGATCAAGGGTCATGCCGAAATTCAGCGCCTGATCCGCGACAACGAGGAGGTCGCCCAGCTCGACCCCTGGACGACCATCGAGATTCATCAGGCCGTCGACCACCTTGTAGGGATCGACCTCGACCTGAATGACCGAGAGCTGTTCGGCGAGCTGCTGGCGCACTTCAATGCGCAGGAGGCCCAGGAACGGGCGCCCAGGACGGCGCTGGAACGTGCCCGCCAGCGCTGGGGGCTTGAGGCGTAACCCCTCTCTGGCGCCAGCAGAAGGCCGCAGGCGCCCCTATGAATCTGGCCACTCGCCACGGCGGGCGGCCCTGAGTGAGAGACCTAGATGAGCACATCCGAGACATCGAACAACGAGGCCTTGCGCCAGCTCATGGAGCGCCATGGACTGAAGCAAGAGCATGTCGCGACCTTGACGGGCTACAGCGTCGAAACGGTGAAGGGCTGGTTTGCCTCACCGGAGTCGACCCGCTATCGCATGGTGCGTAGGCCGGTCCTGGAATCCGTGCGCCGGGCTATCGAGCTGGGCGAGCACTACAACCTGGAAGGCGTGAAGATCCCCAAGCCGAAGTCGTGATGGGGAGGGGCTGAGAAGGCAAGGAGGTGTTGAGATGGGAGCCGCGATCGCACAGTACCACGCGATGTCGGAGCAAGAGCTGCGGCGCGAGTGCATTCGCCTGGCAAGACGTGTCGCCCGCCTGGAGAAGGATAAGGCCCAGGCTGAGGCACGTCGCGACCACTGGTTCCGAGAGCGGGAGACTGCCTTGGATGAAATCGAGCAGCTGCGGCAGAGCGCTTGAGCCAGGAGGATGACGTGTCTGAGATTGCATTCAATGAATGCCTGAAGGGCCACGCGCAGCCGGTCCCAGGCAAGGATGTTCGGATCACCAAAGCGGCTTCGCTTCGGTCGGTCGCCGAGCACAACCTCATTCGAGTCGACTACCGCCGCAGAGTCCGATGCCAGTCGTGCGTCAAGGCTATCTGCCGGGTGTGCCGAGCCCCTTACCTCTCCCAATCAGCTCCCATGGCCGGTGACCCTTCGTGCGAAGGCTGCGGGGGAACGGGAGTCCAAGGCTTCATGCCCTACTCTGAGGAGCACTGCCTGTCCTGTGATGGCCAAGGCCTGGTCGAGAAGCGGGAGCGCATCCGGGTCGCTCTGAAGCCTCGCTTCATCGACAACACAAAGTTCCCCGTCAAGGTCCAGGGGCAAGGCAGTGAAGGGCTGAATGGCGGGGAAGCCGGCGACCTTTACATTGAGGTCGAAGTGGAGCATCCACCTCACCTGAAGGTGGAAGGCAAGCATCTGATCGCCGTGGTGGAGGTGCCCTACCTGGCCATGGTGTTTCCGGCCGAGGTAGAGGTGGCCTATCCCACCCTCAAAGGCCATGAGCACTACCCTTTTATCGAGGGCTACACGCCTGGACGGCCGCTCTATTTCCGGGGTCGTGGTGGGTACGTTCGTGGTGATGCCAAGCGAGGCGACATCCGGTATGACATCGAGCTGGTAGGTAGCGACCTGGAGAAGCAGGCAGCCGAGAAGATCCAGACGCTTGAGGCCGATCGCGAGAAAGAGGTCCGCCAGGCACGAGACGAGACGATCACGGCCCTGACGAATGACCTGCTGCCAGCGATCGATGGGCTCGAGAAGGCGATCAGCAGCATGACGGGGCCTGAAGATGCAGCCCACCGGCAAGGGCTCGAGATGATCATCCAGATGCAGCGGGACGCCCTGGCCCAGCATGGGGTTGAAGTGATCCAGGCTGAGCGCCAGCGGTTTGATCCTGAGCGTCACGAGGCGGTCGGTATCGACCACAGCACTGGCCTCGGTAAGGGAGTCGTGACCGAAGTGCTCCAGACCGGGTACATCTATGCAGGGCGCCTTCTTCGCCCTCCCCTCGTAAAGGTAAGTGGTTAAGTCAACTGGAAGATGACCTACCACGCTCCTGCCGCTGATCTGGAGGCTGCTCGCGAGGGTGGGTGATCCTGGTCCCCCGTGAAGCTAGCAAGGTATTTCTCCTCTTCACTCCGCATGCAGAAACGCAGCGTTATGCTTCATCGCTTTGAGCCTCCCTAATGGTGTGGAGGGATAGCGGCAAAGCGCTGATCATCTGATACACTAAAGAGGTATCAAATGCTGCGAGGAGGGTTTATGGAAGCCGCGATCAAAGAGTATCGGCCGAAGGTGAGGCGCCGGAAGGACGACTTCTGGAAGGCTCTTGGCCTCCCTCCGCGTGGTGCCAAGCTGCACGAGGCGCTGAATGAGGGCGTGTCGTACAAGGTCTACACCAAGCTGACCGAGGCCTCTGGGCTCGAGAGCAAGGAGCTGGCGCGGTATGTGGTCATCCCCCCGGCGACACTGAAGCGCCGAGCTGACGCTGGCTACTTCAAGCCGGCCGAAGGTGATCGTCTGTACCGCTTCGCTGAAGTCTACAAGAGCGCGGTGGACCTGTTCGAGGGTGACAAGGCAAAGGCGAAGGAATGGCTCCTCAGCCCGGTGCGTGGGCTGGGCGGTCGCCGCCCGGTGGAGATGGTGGCAACGACTGCTGGCGCTGAAGCTGTCCTGGACCTGATCGGTCGACTAGAGCACGGCGTCTTTGTATGACCTCGGTACGCGGCTATCGGCTCGTCAAGCGGAAGTGGCTCAAGACAGCCTTTGATGGTGAAGGGGCTCGACTGTACGGCGGGCGCTGGAACAGCAAAGGTAAGGCCTGCGTGTACCTCGCGAGCACCGAGTCGCTGGCCATGCTCGAGGTGATGGTTCACCTGGAAGACAACCAGCTGCTGAAGGAGTACGCGCTCTTGGAGGTGACGTTCCCGGAAGAGGTGCTGATGCAGCTCCCGGAGGACGTGCTGCCTGCTGATTGGCGAGCTGAGCCGGCGCCACCCTCCACAGCCGAGATCGGTGACGACTGGCTCGAGGGGCAGTCGAGCCTGGCGCTGGCGGTTCCGAGCGTTGTCGCGCCCCGAGAAACGAACTACCTCCTCAACCCTGAGCACCCCGACTTCCAGGCGCTTGCCGATGGCGCCAGGGAGGTCGACTTCTCCCCCGATAGCCGCCTGTAGCGCCCGTGCGCAGCGCGTCAGCGCTTCCCTTGGGCCGGGAGTGCTGGGCATCGACCTTTCCCGTCTGGCACCGCCGCCTTGCCACATCCCCGTCGACTCTCTGATACTGTGCGCATGTACAGTATTGGGAGAGAGCCATGCCACCCCTTCAGCATGATGACGTTACCGCCTGGGGCCTCGAGATCCTGGGCCAGTCAGCCGGTGAGTCTCGCCATGCCCTGCCGTTGATGGCTGGGGAGGTGCGGGCCGGGTTTCCCATCCACGCGGATGCGGAGCTTGATCGTGTCCTGGACCTCACCGAGCACCTGATCCCTCACCCCAGCGCCAGCTACTTCTGTCGGGCCAAGGGCGACAGCATGGTGGGTCACGGCATTCATGACTCGGACCTGCTTATCGTTGATCGATCGCTGGCGCCTGTGACGGGTGACATCATTGTGGTCGCCCTCGACGGGGAGCTGACCTGCAAGCAGCTGGGCCGGTGGCATGGTCAGCCGGCGTTGCTGTCGGGGAACCCCGAGTATCCGCCTATCGCGCTGCGTGGCGTGGAGTGTGAGACCTGGGGCGTGGTCACTCACAACATCCATTCCCACCGTCGCCGAGGCCGGTGATGATCGGGCACTGCGACTGCAACAACTTCTACGTCAGCTGCTTCCGAGTGTTCATGCCGGAGCTGGCGGGGCGTCCTGTAGGGGTGCTCTCCTCGGGAGATGGCTGCATCGTGGCGCGGTCGAACGAGCTGAAGGCGATGGGGGTGGCCAACGGCACGCCGGTATTTCAGCTGCCTCATGAGGTGCGCCGGCAGGCCGTGCTGCTGAGTTCGGCCTATCCGCTGTTCGGGGAGTGCTCACGGCGCGTGGTGGCCACCATGCAGGCCTTCACCGGCCCCGTTGAGCCGTACTCAATCGATGAGCAGTTCATTGACATGTCGGGCCTTTCTCTCGAGGTTCTGCAATCGCATTCCCGCGATCTGCGCCAGCAGGTTCAGCGCTGCACGGGCATTCCGGTATCGATCGGCGTAGCGCCCTCGCGCACCCTGGCGAAGGTGGCCACCGGCATCGCCAAGAAGCAACCCGCCTATGGGGGTATCTGCGTCCTCGAGGCGGACCATCCGGCGACCCGGGCTCACCTGGGGCGCATGCCCGTGACGGATGTGTGGGGCGTGGCGAGCCGGACAGGCGAGAAGCTGGCACGGCTGCGCATCCACACCGCCCTGGATCTTCGCGAGACCAACCCCAGCGAGATCCGCAGGCGCTTTGGCATTGTGCTGGAGCGGACCTTGTGGGAGCTGCGCGGCCAGAATGTGATCCGCCTGGATGACATCGACCAGAAGCGCCAGAACATCATGACCAGCCGCACGTTCGGGAGCACCACTGGGCGCCTCGAGGATCTACGCGAGGCGGTTCGATCGCATGCACAGGCTGGCGCTGAGAAGGTGCGCCGCCAGCAGTCCGTGGCTCGGGCCGTGATGGTGTTCCTGTCGACGCCTCGCTTTCGCAGCGACCTCCCCCAGGACTACCCCAGTCTGACCCTCACCTTGCCGCGGCCGACCGATGACAGCCGGCTCATCGTCGCTGCGGCACAACGCGCCCTGGAGGCCATCTATCGGCCAGGGCTGCTCTATGCCAAGGCAGGCGTGATGATGGTCGACCTCGCGGATCGTGAAGGCATGCAGCTCGATTGGCTCGAGGGTCAACAGACGGAAGCCGAGCGCCAGCAGTCGGCGAAGGTGATGGGCGTGATGGATGCCCTCAACCGCGAGTTCGGCCGGGGCACGGTGACGCTTGGGGGCCGCCGTCAGGATGAGCGCTGGCGCCAGCGGCATGCACGGCAGACGCCGCGGTTCCTGACCTCATGGGATGAGCTGCCCAACGTGAGAATGGGCTGAGATGCAGCGGAAGGCGCTACTTCGCCCTTGGCGGGGGGAGCATGCGCTGAAGCACCCTGTCGGTGAATCCAGCGTCATCCTCTGGCACGTTGCCGCCCTCCTCCTGGATGATCCAGCTGAGCGCGGCATGGAGCATGTAGGCCTGCACATGAGACGGCACCGGAAAGGTGCCAGCCCGCCATTCATAGAGCCTGTTCGGACGGTACTTGGTGCCCAGGTCGCGATTGAGCTGGGCCAGGGCCTCCGACTTGGGGTGCGTACCGCCAGCAGTGGCGACGTGGAGCCAGGAGTCTATGAGGTTGGAGGGCTTGGGCATCAGGGATTATCGGTTCGTGAAGAGGGAGTGTAGGGCCTTGCTCAGAAAGCCTCGCTTGGGCTCACCCGGCGCTTCAGGGGGTTCCGGTTCCGCCTCGGGTGCTGGGGCCTCGTCCTCAGCATCGCTACTCAGGGTGGCCGCCTCGGGCTCACCTCGGAAGTAGTTAGCCAACGCGACCCGCTCCTCAAGATACGGTGTCGAGACGCTGTTGGACAGGTCCGCGGCCTCTGCCGGCGTGAGCACGGCAGGAGAGCCCTCGACCTCTTCAGCGATCGCCCTCAGGCCTTCCTGGTTGAAGGGCAGTTCTGCGCCCCTGAAGATGGCCGAGAGGATGGCTTGCAGCATGCCGATGGTCGGTATCTCCTCGCCCTCTATCCCGAAGATCCAGCTGCCCTCGAGGTTGAAGAAGAACGTCCCCATGGCCTCGTCGTAGCCGGCCACGCCATGGCTGAGCCAGTCATAGAGGTCGTACCCTACGAGGTCGGTGAGGTCTTCCTGGGCCTCGGTGGGGTCGTGCAGCACCTTGAAGAAGCCGTGTCGTGACATAGGTAGTGTCCTATCCCTGTGATGGTGTGTGCTGGTCGATCCAGCAGAAGTGTCGCCTGGCGTGAGCCACTGGCCCTGGAAGTTGATATTTCTCCAGGCGCCCTACAGAGCGCCCTCCTCGAGGTGGATCTGTGCCGGGGCCGGTTGCGCCCCGACGCCGCGGAAGAGCTGCGCGGCCTTGCCTGCCTCGCGACCTGAGCGGATCGCATGGATTTCCTGCTCGCTGCTGGCTGGGGGTTGCTCGCGCCACTCGGCCTTTTCCAGCTCGCCGTAGGTCTTCTCCTTGAAGCGCTCGATCACGTCGCGGTCCTGCTCGCTGATCGCGATGGCCTCCACCTTGGAGCGCACGGCTTGTACCCAGGACTCGCAGAACAGGTCGCAATGACGGCTTTTCCGGCGAGGCGCCATGCGCGGGTGAAGCTCTTTCTTGTAGCGGTTACGGTCAGCGCTGATCTGCCGGAACAGCACCTCATAGCAGTATTGGGCCGCCTGGGGTTTCTCGCCGATGCCGACGAAGACGGCCCAGTTCTGCCAGACGCCACCGAGCTTCTGGTAGCGATTCATGACTTGCACGCCGAACACCTCACCGATGGTGCTTCTCAGGAAGACCACCCAGGCTGGCAGTGACTTCGCACGAGACGCGCCCCGCGCCTCGGCCTCGCTGACGGTGTGCAACGACAGGTCTGAAGCGGTCAGGTTGTGCTTCTCCATCAGCTTCTGAGCCTGACGCAGCGCGGCAGCCGCCTCTGCCGGGTTGTCGCTGCTGGCGAGGCTCATGCACTTCTGGATCTTGTCCAGGATGCGACTCGTGCTCATGTGGGAAGGCCTCCTTAGGCGTTCAGCTGGCTCATTGGCTATTGGCCGCGGTGCTGGCTTTCTTGTTGGATGCTTCAGCCCACTGGCTCACTTTTCTGGCAATGCTGTCGAAGCTCTCCCCCTCGAGGAAACGGTTGATCGCCTTCTTCTGGTCAGTGCGCTTGAGGCGGTCGAACGGGGTGTGAAGGCTAAGCTGGCGGCGAACAGCATCCGTCTTCATCGTCATGTGCCATTTCTCGTGTCTGATGGATGGAAAGGCCGAGCCCATGGGGCTCGGCAGGCCTTTCCGGCTATCCAGGCCGCGTGGCCACCGGGCATGGAAAGGCGTGGAAAGCATGGAAACGAGGTCACCTCGCGTCCCAGCAGCAGGCTTCCCAGGCGTCGACCACCGACAGGAGGACTGCCGAGCAGGAGGCCTGCATGGAGGTGATGGGGAGGCGCCGGCCGGGCTCGACGGTCAGCGAGGCTGTCTCACCCGATTCGGTGGTGAGGGTCAGCGTGCCTTTGCGCTGTTGCCCGAGGGCGCCCACCAGCTCCTCGAGGCTGACTGGTTGCCGCTGCTGCCAGCCTGTTCCGAGGGTGACGCGCTCGAGCGATCCGTTGACCAGCTTGCCGATCCCTTTCGGTGACAGCTCACTCAGCAGACGTTCCAAGATGCTCATGAGGGTCGAGGGTGTCTCGGCACAATTCGCCGAGGGGGCTTGTTCAAATGCCAGCATGGTGATGGAGGCTCCGTGTTTCCTCGCGAACCTTGGCAACCCAGTCCCAGTAGGAGAGCTGTGTGTCGCCGTTCTGATATTCGAGCTGCCAGTCCTGGCGGGGGAATTGCGGGTGCTCATGGGAGGCCTTGCGGCCTCGAAGCGGAATGTTCTGGTTGTGATCGGTCATGAGATCGCTCCGTGATGCAGAGTTACGCAGCAGCCTCGCTGCAAAACGTGGCTTTCCAGTCATGGATGGGAAGTCCGGGGACGGGGCGGGCATCTGGGTCGAGCATGAGCCACTGAAGGCCAGCGCCGCGTGCTTCCTTGGCGAGGGCGCACAACACCGGCAGATCGGCATGAGCGGCCTCACACGGGTAATGCGCCGCGCAGTCCCGTGGAAAGTCGGCGGATATGACGAACCATTCTCGATGGGCGCTTGCCCCTTTGATCACGCGATTAGCCAGCAGGATGGCCACGGTTTCCGCTTCCTCTTCCGGGAGGTGGAAAGTCCTCAAGGCCACCATGCGCTGGGCCTGATTGATGGAGGCAAAAGCCAATGGAGATGCCATGCGTTCACCTGTCCCGCCGAATGGATGTGGCTCTATTATAGTCCCAGATATGGGACTATTCCAAGAGCCCGAGGCGACGATCCCGGCCCAAGGAGAGCCTGTGTCACAGCAAGGGTAGGGGCATGACCGTCACCTCAGAGGGAGTAGCGATTTCGCATGCGAAATCGGCGTGGGGTTCTCCAGGGCGGGTTGATCCAGTTCCGCATGCGAAATCGGAGCGAGGCGACAAGAGCGGGGCGCTCCCAGGCAAGAAGGCGGGGCCAACGGAAACCGGGCAGCCGCGGTGAGACGGCTGCCCGGTCAAGGTGGGTCACATTCATGGGCGGCAACGCTATTGTGCCGGGTCGAGCATCACTCTCTGGCTTGTTCATCCAGAGTGTCAGAGGCAGCCGAAAGGGATGCCTCGGCCATGGCAGCCGCGTTCTCTCCGACTTCCTCGGGGCTGAGCTGCCCCCCTCCCTCGCCAAGCAGGATCGCGTGCATGGCGACCATCGTGTATGCCTCAAGCCGCGTCATATCCAGGGCAGGCTTGGTGAAACGTGAGGTGTTGAGGGTGTCATCGCCCATGATGCTCTCCTTACGGTTGGGGGCCGCGCCGGACGCGACCCCTTTCTCGATCAGACTTTCTCCCAATCACCCTCTGCGTTCTGGCAAGTGGTGACGTTCTGCTCGCTGTCCTCGGGGCCGCCTGTGACGCTGATCTGGTAGTCGATGCAGGTGCGACCTTCGGCGTCCACATAGGGATCGCTCTTGGTGACATTCTGCTGCATGTTGGCTACGTCCTCGAACCCTACCTCGGGATCACCTTGCATGGCGGCGAAAGCCCCGCGCATCCCCTTATCGACCACGCCCAGCGCCGTTGCGCCAGCCGCGCCGTAGGCGGCACCGCTCATGCCCGCGCTGCCGCCATTGACCAGTCCACGAACGCCGCCCATTTGCCCCGCTGCCTGTGCGCCTGCGGCACTGGCGCTATTGGAGCTGCGACCGCTGATGGCGTCGGCAACGCCGCCGATGGCATTGGCCGCGGCCCCCTTGAGGTGTCCTGCGCTTTGCGGCACGGCACAGCCTGTCGCCAGAGCGAGCAGGGAAGTGGCAGCCAGACCTTGGAGTGTGCGCTTGATCATCATTGTCTTCTCTCCATTGGTTGTGATCCCGAGCAATGTTGCCCTATAGATGTAATTATACAATACGACGATTTACAGCTAAAGCCGCTGCGGCATCTTTTGAGTATCAGTATGCTTGCCTCGGGTCAGGATTTCGCATGCGAAATCGCTAAAGCGAGTGTACCGCAAAGGCGTTGGTCTGATACCGCAACCGCATGGCCTGGCAAGGCGACCGCCAATGCGCCGGGTGGACTTAACTAAAAAACGTCGTATTGTATAGATAAGGGTTTATAATGGACTCTGACACGTTGATTCAGGAGGCAGAAGCCGACCTTTCCCTGCTGTCGAGGCTCGTTGTGGGACGGGCCTCAATGCAGGAACGCAACGGGAAACTCGTGCTGGGGATCGACCAGGAGGGAGCGCGATTACTGACGATGGATCGCGTGAGGCAGGAGATCGAAAGCGCGGTTGAGCGAGTCTGGGGGCTGGAGGTCGTGTATGAGCGAGCGTAGTACCCGCCAGGCCCGGCAGTTAGTCAGGCGTCTTGCCCGCGACTGCAACCTTGAGTGGCCTGGCGGCGAGGAAAACGCCGCGCTCCTCTATGACCGCTCGACTCGCCGCTGGGAGCTGCGCTGCATCGACAGCACCCCCTCCCCCGTCATTCGTGGCCCTACCCCTGTCACACACCTGTTGCGCGATGGCTTCGTGCTGATCCGCTGGCCTGACGACCAAATTGAGCTGTTCCACGTTGAGACGGTTCATTCACAACTGCGCCACCGGCTTGAAAAAGCGGAGGTGGCCCAAGCCGGAGCATAGTTCGATGAGTACGAGCATCACCTATCGAGTCAGCCACCGTGCCTTGCTGGGCTACTGGCTGCTCATCCCCGTTGGGGCGGCGCTGTATGCTGCCCCCGACGCCCCATTCACGTTGGCCGGGGTGAACCCCGCCGCGCCGCTGACAGCCGCCCTTACCTGGGCCGGGATGGGGGTAGCCGCCTGGGGGCTGCTGAACGTGGCCTACCAGCGACTGGCTCACAAGTACGTCATCGAGTCGGATCGCGTCATAGAGCGCCATGGGATCATCGCTCGCCGCGTGACGCCGCTTCACATCCACCACATCCGCTCAACAGAGGTGAACCAGACCATCATGGGGCGGTTGCTGGGCTATGGCACCGTGGAAATGTCCGCCGCAGGCACAGGCACCAGTGAGGCCCGTTTCGATCGCGTATCGCGCCCCATGGACGTGATGGCCGCGATCGACGGTTCCGTGAGCAACAAGGCGTCCACCGCGGGAGGGGAGTAGCAAGACCATGGAAAGACTCACTTCGACCCTCGCCAGTGTGTTGATCCCCGGCCACCATGTTGCCATTGGCACTCCTGGGGGACAGGAAACCCTGCCCGAGCGCCAGCTTCTCTCTCAGGTATTCCTGAAGGCCATTGATGACCTGAAGAGCGACAACCTCAAGCACCAGTATTCCGCGGCCGAGTTCCTGGCTGGCCCGGTGGCAGAGGAGTACATCGGCCACCTTGGGCTGCCTGAGTGGACGCCGAAGCTGGCGCTGCTGATCCACGCGCAATGCGATCTTCGCTCGTGCCTGGAAATCCCCGATGACCTGGAGGACGTTCTGAGCCGCTACCGGCCCGCCGTCGGGGGTGGCAACGAAGCCTCGCTGTGACTTGCCACACGCCATGCCCCTCGGCATCCTGCGGGCTTGTTCACGTCAGGATCGACTACCGAGGAGGGGAAATGGCATGGCCGACTTTCGTTCGACAAGGATTGGCGTAGCCAACGCAGCCCGCATCCTCAATGTGCGGGTTGCCGAGCTGAAGGAAGCGGTGCGTCACGACCAGCCGCTGTACGGTGTTCGCCTCCCCAAGCCGATTGGCTACCTGGGAACCTCGGCCAAGGAAATGTACTTCACCGCTGGCGAGATCATGGACGCGGCAGACCTGATCGCGCAGCAGCGGAAAAACTCCTAGGAAATAGATTCACAACATGCGCTCCACGCTGATAGGCAGTCATCCACGTTTTCCCGCCGAATCCGGGAAGTAGGACGGCCACAGTGCGTCGATGATCTACTGCCATGGCTTCAGGCTTTCCACTTGGACAAGAGAAAATTCTGTGATTTTTTGATAACTTTGAAATTGTCAGTATTGAATGACGGGGAGAGCTACATGCTTATGACAGCGGATGAAATTAACAGGCTCAGCGAAGAAGCTGATTGCCACATATTAAATAGAGACTACGAATCACTAGCAAATATTATTGAAAGACTGACATTGCAGGATTTTGAGTTTGAGCATTCTTTTTATGAAGCCCATTACCTCTACACAATAGCGAACTGCTATTCAGTACTCTATGATACTAGAAGGGTTGAATGGTTCTCAGACGACCTAATGAAGGCCATAATCTATTACAGAAAGTGCCTTCACTGCATCCCGAAACCTGACTGGCTTGAAGATCCTGTTAATGTCCAATCATACAATGATCTCAGGGCGATGGTTCTGACTAATTTGGCTAACAGCCTCTCTTCGCAAGGAAGGGTTTTGTGCTGCATACCATTTTATGACGAAGCTATATCCATAAACCACAAAATAGAGGCGGTTTCTGAAAAGGCTAGAAATCAACTATTTCTTGGGGATTCTTTATACGATAACGGGCATAGGCAGTACCATTATTTCGTGGCTTATAATCTTATAGAAGATGCCATAGAAAATATAAATAAGCTGCACCCAGAGCATAGAGTAGACCTAGAGGCAGGTGGGTATTTGTTTAAATTCAAGGAGTGGTTCAAGAAGAATTTTGAGCTATCCTCGTTTGATTATTTTTCAGAGAAATACAGCAATGCAAAAACCAGAAAAGAAAAGCAATATTTGCAGTGGTGTGCAGAAAAAAGATTGTTTATCAACGACTTAAATGATGTAAGCAAATCTGAAATATCACATCAGGATGTTTTGTCTCTTCCTTCATTTGTCCAATCGATAAACTCATCTCTGACTATGAACGAGGAGCTTGTTTATCATGGAAATTTTGACGAAATAAAAAATGATTACTGCTATGCACGGTATTTGTTCTTTTCGGCTAAAGCTATACCTGACCACGTTCCACATTTTTTTAATTCAACATATCAGCATGTCGATGACATGTCTCATTCTATTAGCAATCTAAAGGTTGGTCATTATAAGTCGGCCTTTAGGACGCTTTATTCCTTGTTTGACAAGATTGCTTACCTAGCCAGTAGGTTTTTTGATCTGAACGACATAAAAGATGATAGGCAGATTAGTATTGATAATTTATTCAGAGACGTGAGAAAGAGGAAGTGGGAGCCTAACGAGAAGCTGAAAGATAGCGATAACCCCTTTATTCATGCGCTATTTTATATATTGAAGGATATAAGAGATGTTAAGGGATCATCTTCTGTATCACAATGGATAGATCCAGATGCGAAAGCATTTTCGGAAATTAGAAATGCAATGGAGCACAGGTCTTTTAAAGTGGTGGATGATTTTGGTTATGAATTAGTGGGTTCGCACAACAAATATCATGAAGCTGAGCTAGACGAACTTATAAAAGAAATGGATGAAATAAGAGGTCAGCTTTGTTTGTCCCATGATCCTCATGAACTCAGTTCGCTGAAGGCTAAGCTATCTGAATTGGAATCAAAATTGTATGAAAAAAAGAAGTTGTCCTCTCACTCTTTGTTGATTCCAATGGGGCAATTCGAATCCCGCATAATGACTCTGATCAAATTGGTAAGAAACTCGATTATTTACCTGTCGCTGTCCATCCACTTTGAAGAAAAAAAACGTCCCGATGATAAAATATATTTACCAGTAGCTGTTCCTTTGAAAAATTAGGTCGTAGAAGAGGCGGCTCATCACTGTCTCTTCTCCTGAATCCGTGAGACCGGCCCCAGGAAGCACTTCTAACCCACTGACCTGCATGGCAATATAGCCATTATCGCCATTCACCCAGACAGTGCCATGCCCAACATAAAGTTCCGCGCCAGTTGCCGCACCCTCACCAGCCACGCCGGGCTGTCCATCATCGGGCAAT
>NZ_JBSXNN010000037.1:0-34886 GCF_056857635.1 Vreelandella sp. L-15
GGTTAGACTTGGACATGGCGTATCCATCCTCTGTTGGTTGTGATCTTGGTGGTGATCAACCAACAGGATACGCCATCCTTTCAGCCTGCTTCCATACACCAGAAATCACCATAACTCCGCTCCCTCGCAACGTCTCTCAATTGGCTCACTCAGTTTAATGAGTCTGCTCGTTGGCTAAGCCTACTTTATTTCAAGCGTTGAGCGCTACTGAGCGGCCAGCGAGTAAAGCGTTAATGTGCCCCCTGGGCGTTCAATGCGCTGCTCAGTTCGCGGGCAAAGCGCTGGGCGGAGGGCAGGGCGCCAAAGCTCCAGACTGGCGGCAGGCGCAGCAGATGGCCATGTTGAACGCTCGGCAATTGTTGCCACAGGCCGCTCTTTTCCAACTGCGCTTCCACCCCTGCGGGGAGCGGGTCAACGATGACCAGGGTGGCGTCGGGGTAGCGTGCCAGCGCCTCGATACCGACCAAGGCGAAGCCCCAGGCGTTGGTGGGCTCATCCCAGGCGTTGGGCAGCGCCAGCTGTTCCAATACGGCGTTGTAGAGGCTGTTCTCGCCAAATACCCGCACATGCCGAGCATCCATGAACTGCACCATCAGCAATGGAGATGCGTTGCCGGGCGGGTAGCGCAGCTCGCGCATCAGCTGCTGGGTGTTCTCGATCAGCGCGTCGGCTTCTGCGTTGCGTTCGGTCAACTCGCCCAACTGGCGGGTGAGGGTCTGCATTTCCTGCCACGTATCGGTGCCTGGCGAGTAAAGGGCGAAAGTGCCCACCGGCGCGATGCGCTCCAACCGAGGAATCAGCCCGGTAAACATGGGCGAGAGCAGGGTTTGCTCAGGGGGCGATTGGGCCAACTGCTCGAAGTTGGGCTGGGTGCGTAGGCCAAGGTCGCTGACGTGCTCCGGGATACGCGGCTCGCCTACCCAATCGTGATATCCCGGCTGTTGCGCGATACCGCTGACCGGAGCGCCAATCGCCAGCAGCGTTTCGGCGATGGTCCAGTCGATAGTGGCCCACTGGGCGTGGCTGGCGGTGCTGAACAGCAGGGCTGCCGCGAGCAAGCAGCTGCGGGCCAGGGTCGGGAGTCGGGGGATGCAGCGCATGAAGTGGGCACCTGACAATAAGCGCTTTATTTAAACGATTCTGTTTATCAATTGCAAATGGAAACAGCGGAGGTCGCACAAGTCGTCAGCGCGAGACGCCTCAGGGGCGTAACTGCTCCAACATGGTGCATGAGGTGGCTTTCGCCATGCCTTCGCGCGTTTGATGCGTCACAAAGTGAGCCGTAAGGGGTCAGGCGGATAAGCGCGCTGGGTGCCTATCCAAGGCCACCCAGCGTTGCCTCAGCTTGGGTTGCCGGGGGTGGGCTTGCCTTGCTCGGCAGGCTCAACGGGGGCTGGCGGTACTTCGGCTTCCATGGGGGGGGGCTGCGCGGCGCTGGCCGCTTCCACCGTGGCTTCCAGGCTGGCCACCTGACGCTCCAGCGCTTCGACACGCGCGCGCGTGCGCTGAAGCACATCCATCAAGATATCAAAGTCTTCTCGTGATACCAGCTCCAGGCGGTCGAAGGCGCCTCGTACCACTTGCTGCACGCCTTTCTGAATGTCTTCCGGGGCCTGGGAAGCATTCTGTAAACGGTCGCCTATCTGCTGGGCTAAACGGCTGATGCGATCCTGGGGCGTCATGGCTCTCTCCTCAAACGGTGGCGCATAAATGTGGATAGCTTACCTGTAAGGATACGCAACCCTTTGCCAAACCGCATGCCCCGCGTGCGTTTTCTCCTGCAGTGTGCGCATGCATCAAAAAAGAGCGTGCCGCTTTTATTGGTGATCGTTTTTAGTGCATGGGTGGGTGTGAATGGATGCGTAGTCGCCTTGCCAGTGGCTGTAAAGCGCACTTTTGAAACCTTAAGGGTATGAATTTCAATGATAAAAAATACAGTGGCACGGTATGAGCATTAGCAGGGCAAGCACTAAATTCGGGCGGCCACGCCGCTCTCCACCGAGTGGGACTGAACCAGCAGGGGAGATCCGGGATGAAACTCATCACCGCTATCATCAAGCCTTTCAAGCTTGACGACGTTCGTGAAGCACTCGCCGACAACGGCGTGCAGGGGATTACGGTTACTGAGGTCAAGGGATTTGGTCGGCAGAAAGGCCACACCGAGCTGTATCGCGGTGCCGAGTACGTAGTGGACTTTCTGCCCAAGGTGAAAGTGGAAGTGGCCGTGGACGATGCGCGTCTGGAGAGCGTGCTGGATGCCATCTGCAGCGCTGCCAACAGCGGCAAGATCGGTGACGGCAAAGTGTTCGTGACGCCGCTGGAAGATGTCATTCGTATTCGTACCGGAGAGCGTGGCGCCGACGCGGTATAGGCCTGCCCACACAACGACGACCCACTACGTATAACTTCTCTTGGATCACGGGGAACACCTGATGAACGAGCTTACAGAATTGAGCTATGCGCTCGATACGTTTTACTTCCTGATTTGCGGCGTACTGGTCATGTGGATGGCCGCCGGCTTCTCGATGCTCGAGGCCGGTATGGTACGTTCCAAGAACACCGCTGAAATTCTGACCAAGAACATTGCGCTGTTTGCCATTGCCTGCACCATGTACCTGCTGGTGGGCTACTACATCATGTACTCCAGCGGCGAAGGCGGTTTCCTGCCTAGCCTTGGGTTCCTGATCGGTACCGAGAACAGCGTCGATGCGGTGCTGGCCGGTGGTGAAGATGCACCTTACTACTCCATGCGTTCGGACTTCTTCTTCCAGGTCGTGTTCGTCGCAACGGCGATGTCGATCGTGTCGGGTGCCGTGGCCGAGCGTATGAAGCTGTGGGCCTTCCTGGCCTTCGCGGTGGTCATGACCGCCTTCATCTACCCGGTGTCTGGCTACTGGACCTGGGGCGGCGGCTGGCTGGATGGCGTTGGCTACTCTGACTATGCGGGCTCGGGTATCGTCCACATGGCCGGTGCAGCAGCAGCGTTGGCGGGTGTGCTGGTACTGGGCCCCCGTAAGGGCAAGTATGGCAAGGACGGTTCTATCCACGCGATTCCGGGCGCCAACATGCCACTGGCCACGCTGGGTACCTTCATCCTGTGGATGGGCTGGTTCGGCTTCAACGGTGGCTCTGAGCTGAAAATGTCCGATATCGGTTCAGCTAACAACGTTGCGCAAGTGTTCGTGAACACCAACGCAGCGGCTGCCGGTGGTGTCATCGCCGCGCTTATTCTAGCCAAGCTGTGGTTCCGCAAGGCGGACCTCACCATGGCGCTGAACGGCGCGCTGGCTGGCCTGGTCGCCATTACCGCAGACCCGCTGTCGCCTTCTGCGCTGGGTGCCGCCTTGATTGGTGCCATCGGTGGCCTGATCGTGGTCGCTGCCATCATCACGCTGGACAAGCTGAAGCTGGATGACCCTGTGGGTGCTATCTCGGTTCACGGTGTGGTCGGTATCTGGGGTGTGTTGGCAGTACCGCTGAATAATGGCGATGCGTCCTTCGGTGCACAGTTGATCGGTATCGTGGGCATCTTTGGCTGGGTCTTCATCGCAAGCTTAGTGGTATGGCTGGTGCTGAAAGCGGTCATGGGTATCCGCGTTAGCGAAGAAGAAGAGTATGAAGGCGTCGATATCGCTGAGTGCGGTCTGGAAGCCTATCCCGAGTTTAGCGTTAAGAAATAAGCTTGCGCTAATCATGTGAGCTGGCGTGCTCCTTTTGGCCTCCCCACCGTGGGAGGCCTTTTTGTCCTTCCCAGGTAGGTTGCATGCTGGTTGTTATTAGCTAGGTACGTACTGGTTTTTTTATTCTCCGCCCTTGGCGGTGTATGCTTAATCGACTGGGTAACGGGCTTGGCTATGCAAGCGCCCCGCCAACCTTGATGGGTTATGACAACCGTTTAACAACGCTGTTTTGATAACAGTGGGCCACCAAGCTAGAGGATGTCGCAATGAAATTGATCTCAGCCATTATCAAGCCGTTCAAGCTTGATGACGTACGCGAATCGCTCTCTGATATCGGCGTGCAGGGCATTACGGTAACGGAAGTGAAAGGCTTTGGCCGTCAGAAAGGCCACACGGAACTCTACCGTGGTGCGGAGTACGTGGTGGATTTCCTGCCCAAGGTGAAGCTGGAAGTCGCCGTTGACGACGATATGGCCGAGCAGGTGATCGACGCGATTACCCAGGTCGCCAATACCGGTAAGATCGGTGACGGTAAAATCTTTGTGATGCCCCTTGAGCAGGTCATCCGTATCCGTACTGGTGAAACCGGTAAAGACGCGGTTTAACGGTGAAGCGTCAGTAGTGAAGGGTAAGGCGTGAACAGTGAGTTGCGCTGAATAGACAAAGCCCCTGTGGATATCATCCACAGGGGCTTTGTGCATAAGGCGATGGTGATACGGGCTACGATTTTCTATTCACCATTCACCATTCACCATCCAAGCAGCACTTACTTCTCAACGAACGCACGCTCGATGACGTAGTCGCCCGGCTCGCCCATACGCGGGGAGATGTTCAGGCCCAGCTCATCGAGCAGGGCGCTGGTGTCGTCCAGCATCGCCGGGCTGCCGCAAATCATCGCGCGGTCTTGGCGCGGGTCGATGGGCGGTAGGCCGGTGTCCTCGAACAGCTTGCCGGTGCGAATATGGTCGGTCAGGCGACCCATGGTGTGAAACTCTTCGCGAGTCACCGTGGGGTAGTACACCAGCTTCTCGGCGATCTCTTCGCCCAGGTACTCGTGGGCGGGCAGCTCTTTGGTGATGAAGTCGGCGTAGGCCAGCTCAGAGACTTCACGCACGCCATGTACCAGCACCACTTTTTCAAAGCGCTCGTAGATTTCCGGGTCTTGGATCAGGCTCATAAACGGCGCCAAGCCAGTGCCGGTCGAGAGCATATACAGGTTGCGGCCCGGCAGCAGGTCGTCGCACACCAGTGTGCCGGTCGGCTTGCGGCTGACCATGATTTGGTCGCCCACTTTCAGGTGTTGCAGGCGCGAGGTGAGCGGGCCATCCGGCACCTTGATGCTGAAGAACTCAAGGTGATCTTCGTAGTTGGGGCTGGCGATGGAGTAAGCGCGCATCAGGGGTTTGCCGTCCACTTCCAGGCCGATCATAACGAACTGGCCGTTCTTGAAGCGCAGGCTGCGCTCGCGAGTGGTGCGGAAGCTGAATAGGGTATCGTTCCAGTGGTGAACGCTTAACACTTCTTCCAGGGCAAACTTGCTCATGCTAACTCCTCCAGGGGCAGCGAGGCCTAAGCCTTGCTCGCCATATTCCAAAAAAGAATAAAAAATAGCTCTATATGTTGCTCTCAATTCTAAATAAGGGTGGTATATCTGTTAAGCAAATTATCTTGATAACGCTTATCTTTAAAATCGATATATCCCTTCGCCGATCACTCTACAGATAGGTTTTGGTCATGCACTACACCCTGCGTCAGCTAGAAGTCTTCGTAGCCGTTGCCCAGCACGAGAGCGTTTCCCACGCGGCGCGCGCGCTGGCCATGTCGCAATCGGCTACCAGCACGGCGCTGGCCGAGCTGGAGCGCCAGTTCGATTGCCAACTGCTTGATCGCATCGGGAAACGGCTGAAACTCAACGCGCTCGGCTTCCAGCTACTGCCCAAGGCGGTGGCCCTGCTCGACCGCGCCGAGGAGGTTGAGGAGCTGCTGCGGGGCCAGCAGGGCGTGGGCGCATTGGACGTGGGGGCAACGCTCACCATTGGTAACTATCTCGCCACGCTGCTGATCAGCGATTTTATGCAGCGCTATCCTGGCAGCCGGGTGCGGCTGGCGGTGCGCAATACGCGGCATATTATCGAGGGCGTGCGCCAGCACTCGCTGGATTTAGGGCTGATTGAGGGGCAGTGCGATGACGATATGATCATCAGCCAGCCCTGGGTCGAGGATGAGCTGTGCGTGTTCTGCTCGCCGCGCCACCCGCTGGCGGGGCGGGAGCATCTGGAGCTGGATCAGCTGCTGCGGGAGGATTGGATCATGCGTGAGGAGGGCTCAGGCACGCGCATGACGCTGGAGCATGCCGCCCGCCACCGTCGCAGCCGGTTCAATACGCTGTTGGAGCTGGAGCATACCGAGGGCATTAAACGCGCGGTGGAGTCGGGATTAGGGATTGGCTGCGTGTCGCGGCTGGCACTGCGTGATGCCTTCCGGCGCGGCAGCTTGGTGCCGCTGCCCACGCCGGAGTTGGATCTCAAGCGCCAGTTCACGTTCATTTGGCATCGCCACAAGTACCTCACCACCGGCGTGCGGGAGTTTTTACGTCTCTGCCGGGAAATGACCGCCGGGGCCAAGCGCAGTGACGATATCCCGCTGCCACCGATACCCTAGCGGTTACACCTTGGCCTTTTCAGGGCTTGGCAGCGCCTGAGCCGGGTGCTGCGACGCCTCTAGCGTAAAGCCACCCACTAGCGCGGCCAGCTTGTCCGCTTGGTCTTTGAGCTGCTCTGCAGCGGTGGTGGACTCTTGCACCAGGGCGGCGTTTTGCTGGGTCATCTGATCCAGGTCGGTCACCGCGACGCTGACTTGGTTGATGCCGTCGTTCTGCTCACCGGCTGCCGTACTGATATCGCCGAGCATTTGGGTGACGCGCGTCACGCTATCGGCCAGCTCGTGCATGGCGGCTTCGGCGTCGCGTACCATTTGCGTGCCGCTTTCGACCTTGTCGGCAGACGCATCAATGCGCTGGCGAATGTCCTTGGCGGCGTCGCTGCGGCGCGAGGCGAGCTTGCGCACTTCATCGGCCACCACGGCAAAGCCGCGCCCGTGTTCGCCAGCCCGCGCTGCTTCTACTGAGGCGTTGAGTGCCAGCAGGTTGGTTTGGAAGGCAATGCTGTTCATCAGCAAGAGGCGGAAGAGCGTATCGAGTGCCATCCTTGAACCAGTAGAACAAAGGTTCATGGTTAACGCATGACATGGCCGCCACCGCGAGCGCTGCGGCGGCCATGGAGGAGTGGCAGACGAGACGTTTAGAAGGTCTCTGACGTGCGCGGTAAGCGATCCTGCGGCGCTTGCAGCGCGGGTGATGCCGCGTTAGAGAGTTTGAAACTGCTGATCGTGCCGGTCAGGCGATCCGCCTGCTCTTTCAACTGCTCGGCGGCGGTGGTGGACTCTTCCACCATGGCGGCGTTTTCCTGGGTCATCCGGTCCAGCTCGGCCACGGCGATGTTGACCTGTTTGATGCCATCGCTTTGCTCGCTGGTTGCAGCGTTGATCTCTTCCAGTACGTCGGTTACGCGGGTGATGTGGTCTACGATATCCTTCATCGTGCTACCCGCATTGCGTACCAACGAGGTGCCGTTATTCACCTTGGCTTGCGAGTCTTCGATCAGTTTCTGGATATCGTTGGCCGCGTCGCTGCTGCGGCCAGCCAGTTTGCGCACTTCCTCTGCCACGACGGCAAAGCCACGGCCATGCTCGCCAGCCCGCGCTGCTTCTACCGAGGCGTTGAGCGCCAGCAGGTTGGTCTGGAAGGCAATGCTGTTCATCAGCGTGACGATCTCGCCAATCTTGTTGGAGGCGTCGGAAATATCTTCCATGGTGGTGACCACGTTCGACACCACCTGACCGCCCTCTTTCGCGACTTCGGTGGCCGCGTGGGAGAGCTTGTTGGCTTCCTGTGCTGAGGCCGCCGTGTGCTGCACGGTGCTGGTGATTTGCTCTACCGATGCGGAGGTTTGCTGAAGGCTAGACGCCGCGTTGTCGGTACGGCGGGAGAGGTCTTGGCCGCCCATGGCAATCTCGTTAGCGGCGTGGTGCACCGATTCGCTGCTGGTGCGCACATCGATTAAGACGTGCTCCATTTTGTTAACAAAGCGGTTAAAGGCGCTAGCGATTTGAGTGACTTCGTCGTTGCCTTCTTCTGGCAGACGCTGGGTGAGGTCGCCCTCGCCGGAGGCGATATTATCCATCGCGTTGCGCACCCCCAGCAGGCGGCGCAACAGTAGCGACAGCAGCAGCCCAAATACCACAGCGGTAATGGCCGCGACGATCAGCAGGGTAACGATGGACGTGGTGGCAATGGCGCGCAGGTCTGCGGTGGCCTCTGCTTCGTCTAACGCGACGACCAACTGCCAACCGCTGTTGCCGCCTACAGCACTGCCCATTAGCAGTTTATCGCTGCCTTGCAGAGCTAGCGGCTGTGGGGAGTCTGCCTGCACGATGCGAGTGAGGTCCGAAGGCGTGAGCGCATCGCTTAATACACTTGAAGGCTCCAGCGTCAGCGACTCATCCGGATGGGCAACCAGCGTGCCATCGTTGGTGGTTAGAAAGCCAAAGCTAGACGGTGTGGGGGAAATGCTGGCAACAATATCGATAACGTCAGCAATCGTAATATCGGCCCCAACCACAGCGGCTAGTTCGCCGTTTTGATAGAAGGGGCGAGCGAAGGTAATGATCAGGCCGCCCGTTTGAGCATCGACATACGGGGCGGTGATGATAGTGTCTTGCGCGTTCACCGCGCCTTGATACCAGGGACGCTGGCGTGGGTCATAATCGCTAGGGGGTTGCCAGCCGTCTGAGAAAATTCCCTCTGATGTGGACGGGTAAGCAATGTAAGCGGTCATAAAGTCGCCAGAATCGGCTAATTGTCGCAAGGCTTGTAGCGGCTCTTCGCTACCTGCAGTGTGTTCCATGCTGGCTAACATCGTGTAGCGCGCATTGAACCACTCATCGATGGCCTGTGTGTTTCCATTCACAACAGCGCTTAGGTTGCGATTAACCTGCTCACTATTGTGATGCTTTACAGTCGTGTAACTAGCAATGCCATTCACCGTTAAAGCCAACACAATAGCGATAAGGGCCGCTAGCAAGATACGTAAACGTAGGGAAGAAAACATAGTCGCTCTCGGGATCATCAGGGTTCATGATGGGTATCGGCGAGAGCGACTACGCCTTTAGTAAAAAGCAGGAAAAAAGTTAGTAAGCGCTAACTGTAGTGTTAACGAAGATCGCTGACCGCGTTCTGAATATCAGCCATGGACGCTTTGCTGAGGTCTTTCGAGAGCGTGTGGGTGACCAGCTTCTGCGTGGGGTTATCGAGCTTCTCTTTGAGCAGCCCCAAGAACTTGGGAGGCGCGACCATGATCAGCTTGTCCATGCTGTTGTCCACCCGCGCAGTGTAGAGTCGCTGGGCGACTTCTTTGGCAAACAGCTCGTTTTCATGTTGGGAGGCCGCGCCTTCCTCGCCGGATGAGCGCGATGACGTTGACGTAGACTCATGAACATCGGCACCGCGGCGGTCCGTGATCAAGTCGCCTTCATGCAGCCTGCCTGCAGCGTGTACCAAGCTCTCCTGCTCGGCGAGGTGAAGTGCATCACGGGTGAAGATACGTGCCCGAGCGGCGTCGGCTACCACGATATAGGTGGTCATTGTCATACGTCCTCCATGTCATTGATTACCCTTTAACCATGGCAACCGTTCCGTGTTTGGTCAAACACGGTTTTCATAGAGAAAAGAGCATGGATATAGACGACTCACGTCATCATTGGCGAAACCGCTATCTGCTGATGCGCCACGGCCATAGCCAGGCTAACGCACAAGGCACCATCATCAGCTCCCCCGAGCGAGGGCTGTTGGCGTATGGGCTGTCGCCGCAGGGCGAGCAGCAGCTGGCAGATACCGTCGCACGGTGGCACTGGCCGGTACCCACACAGGTCGTGCATTCGGACTTTTTACGCACCACGCACACCGCCGCCCGAGTGGCCGCCGCGTTTGGGTTGGAGATGCAAAAAGAGGAGCGCTTGAGGGAGCGCCACTTTGGTGAATTGGAGGGCAAGGCGGATAGCCACTACCCGGAGGTGTGGGCCTTCGATGCCCAGAACGCCGACCACACCCAGTGGCAGGTGGAGCCGGTCAAGCGTGTCGCGGCGCGCATGGTCGCTGCGCTGGAAGCGTTGGAGCAACGCTTTGAGGGTGAAACGGTGCTGGTGGTCAGCCACGGCGACCCCCTGCAAATTCTGCTCACGGCGCTGGCGGGCAAGCCGCTGACGAAGCATCGGGAGCAGCCTGCGCTACTGCCTGCCAGCATTACGCTTGTGGGCGGTTAAGCGCCCTCTTTAGGAGGAATCCAGGCGATCATATCTACCTCCACATCCGCACTGCCCGCAAGCCCGGTCACGCCGATGCAGGTGCGGGTGGGCAGCGTTAATGCCCCAGAATCTGGCTCAAGAAGAGCTGGGTGCGCTCGGACTGCGGGTTATTGAAGAACGGCTCAGGCGCGTTCTCTTCAATGATTTGCCCTTGGTCCATAAAGATCACGCGGTCGGCCACGGTTTTGGCAAAGCCCATCTCGTGGGTGACACAGAGCATGGTCATGCCTTCTTCGGCCAGTTCCACCATGACGTCCAGCACTTCCTTGATCATTTCCGGGTCAAGGGCAGAGGTGGGCTCGTCAAACAGCATCACGTCCGGGTGCATGCACAGCGATCGGGCAATGGCGACCCGCTGCTGCTGACCACCGGAGAGTTGGCCAGGATATTTCTTGGCCTGCTCGGCGATGCGCACGCGCTCCAGGTACTGCATGGCCATGGCTTCGGCCTCTTTGCGGGGCTTCTTCTGCACCCACATCGGTGCGATACAGCAGTTCTCCAGCACCGTGAGGTGAGGGAACAGGTTGAAATGCTGGAATACCATGCCGACGCTGCGGCGAATTTGCTCGATGCGCTTGACGTCTTGGGTCAGCGGCACGCCACCCACCACGATCTCGCCTTTTTGGTGCTCTTCTAGGTGATTGATGCAGCGGATCATGGTGGATTTGCCCGAGCCAGAAGGCCCGCAAATGACGATCCGCTCGCCGCGTTTCACTTCCAGGTAGATATCCCGCAGCACGTGAAAATCGCCGTACCACTTGTTGACGCCGCGCATTTCGACCATCAGATCCGAAGTGCCGGTGCCAGGGTTATGGGAAGCTGCTTGTGTCATGTCACTATCCTGCTAAAAAATCGTTGATAAAAGCGGCGTTAGCGCTTGTGGCCGGTATGCAGCTTGCGTTCTAGGTACTGACTGTAGCGCGACATGCTGAAACAGAAGATCCAGAACATGAAGGCGGCAAACACGTAACCTTCCAACGAGAAGCCTAACCAGCGTGAGTCGGCCAGTGCCGCTTGCACGATCCCCAAAAGGTCAAAGAGCCCGATAATCATGACCAGGGTGGTGTCTTTAAACAGCGAGATAAACGTATTCACGATGCCGGGAATCATCATCTTCAGCGCTTGGGGAAGAATGATCAGCCCCATGCGCTTCCAGTAAGTCATGCCGAGCGCGGCAGCTGCCTCTTCCTGGCCTTTTGGAATCGCCTGCAAGCCGCCACGAATGACCTCTGCCATATAGGCGCTCTGGAACAGCGTTAAGCCGATCAGGGCACGCACTAGGCGGTCAACGCTCATATCGGAGGGCAGGAATAGCGGCAGCATGACCGAGGCCATAAACAGCACGGTGATCAGCGGCACGCCGCGCCAGAACTCGATAAACACCACGCAAAAGCTTTTGACGATGGGCATGTTAGAGCGCCGACCCAGGGCCAGCACGATACCGATCGGCAGCGCGCCTACCATGCCCACGGTGGCCAGCAGCAGGGTCAGCATCAGGCCGCCCCAGCGATGGGTCGGCACACGCGGCAGGTCGAAATAGCCGCCATGCAGCAGCACGTAGGCGATCACGGGGAAGCCGACCAGCGCAAACACGGCCACCCAGCGCTTGAAAGGCAGCTTGGGAATCGCCAGCCAGGCAATCAGGGTGAAGAACCCGGCAAAGACGATATTGGCACGCCAGATTTCCGAGCGCGGGTACAAGCCGTAGATGAACTGGGTGAAGCGTGCGTTGATGAACACCCAGCAGGCGCCTTCCCGGGAGCAGTCTTCGCGGGAGGTGCCTACCCAGTCGGCGTTGATGAACGCCCATTGCACCGTGGGAACCACGAGCAGGTAGAGAATATACAGGCCGATCAGAGTAAAGATCGTGTTGATCGGGCCGTTGAACAGGTTGCTGCGTAGCCATGCCACAGGGCCCACGGAACTGCTGGGCGCCGGCTTTGGCTCGATCATCGTTCGGTTGTGAATCATGGGAATGCCCTCGACAACGGCCTAGCGTTCAACCAGCGCCACACGGGCGTTGAACCAGTTCATGAACATGGAGACCAGCAGACTGATGGTCAGATAAACCGCCATGGTCATGGCAATGACCTCGATGGCTTGGCCTGTCTGGTTCAGCGTGGTGCCTGCAAAGACCGAAACGAGGTCCGGGTAGCCAATGGCCGTGGCCAGCGACGAGTTCTTGATCAGGTTGAGGTACTGGCTGGTGAGCGGGGGGATGATGACCCGCAGCGCCTGCGGAATGACCACCAGACGCAGCACCAGGTTACGCGGCAGGCTCAGCGCTTGTGCGGCCTCGGTTTGGCCATGGGAAATGGCCTGAATGCCGGAGCGCACGATTTCGGCAATGAACGCCGCCGTATAAATCGAGAGCGCGAACCACAGTGCCAGGAACTCGGGAATCACCGTAATACCGCCGCGGAAGTTAAAGCCACGCAGTTCGGGCATTTCCCAAGTGATAGGCACGCCAGTCACCAACATAACCAACAGCGGCAAGCCAAAAATCAGCGCAAAGGAGATCCAGTAGGCAGGAATACGTTTCCCCGTGGCTTCCTGGCGGCGCTTCGCCCAAATCACCAGCGCAATGCTGGCCACAATGGCGATCACAAAGGTCACGGGAATTAGCCCAAAACCGGACTCAAACAGCGGTTCTGGTAGATACAGTCCGCGCACGTTGAGGAAAAACGCTTCCCCAAAGGCAAGGCTGTCCCTGGCGCTTGGCAGGGTGCGCAGCACGGCAAAGTACCAAAAGAAAATCTGCAGCAGCAGCGGAATGTTACGAAAGGTTTCGATATACGCGGCGGCTAGCTTGGCGATCAGCCAGTTGGGCGATAGACGAGCGATACCGACAATAAAACCAATGATGGTGGCGGCGATCACGCCTAACCCACCCACCAGCAGCGTATTCAGCAGGCCCACGAAGAAGGTGCGGCCATAGGTGCTTTGGGAGGAGTAGTCGATCAGACTCTGCACGATCCCAAAACCGGCGGTATTGTTTAGGAAACCAAAGCCGGTGGTGATACCCCGTGAGGATAAGTTGTCTTGAACATTGCCGACAATATAGAACAGAAACACAATGACAGCGGCAATCAATAGACACTGGAAAATGAGCGCACGCTTGGCGCGGTCTCGCCAAAACGGTGGCTTGTGGCCAGCCGGGCGAGCATTAGGTCTTACAGACATGGATGGCGTCTCCGCGATACGGCAGGTCAATCAGATGGCCCGCCATTCCCTGTTAAGAGGGAGCGGCGGGCCGGGGTCAAGCGAGACGCTTAGCGAATCGGCGGTGCGTACTGAATGCCGCCTTGGGTCCACAGAGCGTTAATACCACGCTCAATTTCCAGCGGTGAGCCCATGCCTACGTTGCGATCAAAGCTTTCGCCGTAGTTACCTACCTGGCTCAGAATGTTGTAAGCCCAGTCGGCTTCTAAGCCCATACCTTCACCGTAGTTGCCGTCCTGACCCAGCAGGCGAGCAATATCCGGGTTGTCTGAGTTGAGCATCTCGTCAACGTTTTCGCTGGTAATGCCATACTCTTCACCGTTGATCATGGCGAACAGCGACCATTTTACGATGTTGAACCACTCATCGTCGCCTTGACGTACCACTGGGCCCAGCGGCTCTTTGGAGATGATGTCAGGCAGAATCATTGCAGAAGCGGGGTCGTCCAGTTGGATGCGTAAGGCCGCTAGCTGAGAAGTGTCGGAGGTCAGCACGTCACAGCGGCCAGCTTGGAAGCCGCCCACGGTTTGCTCAGACGTGTCGAATACGATGGGGTCAAACTCCATGCCATTGGCACGGAAGTAGTCGGCGACGTTAAGCTCGGTGGTAGTACCAGACTGGATACAGATCGCGGCGCCATCGAGTTCGTCTGCGCTGCTAATACCTAAATCCTTGTTCACCATGAAGCCGATACCGTCGTAGAAGGTAACGCCGGTGAAGTTCAGGCCCAAGGTGGTGTCACGGGTAGTGGTCCAAGTGGTGTTACGGGACAGTACATCCACTTCGCCAGACTGCAGCGCGGTGAAACGCTCAACAGCATTCAGGGAGATGTAGTTGACGGCATCCGCGTCGCCCAGTACCGCTGCAGCAACGGCGCGACATACGTCAACGTCGAGGCCCTGCCAGTTACCGCTATCATCTGGGGCGGAAAAACCTGGTAGGCCGTCGCTAACGCCACACTGTACAGCACCGCGCGCGCGGGTATCTTCTAACGTATTGGCTTGTGCGGTGGCGATACCGGCGAGGGAGATGGCACCCGCTGAGGCGAGCAGTACCAGGTGTTTCTTATTAATCATGTTTGTTCCCCTTCCTCGATTTAATGTCATTATGCATGGTGATGCATCATTAAAAGCTAGCAAGGAAGGTGCCAAGAAAGATATGCCGTCAAATTCAGCGCTTTTCAACGTAAAATCAGCGAATTTGACGAAGGTAGTGGTGCAAAAAAGTAGGTCAGCAGCTACGCGTTGCGCTTTTTTGGTGCGCAGCCGCTGGCGGAGGTCGGTGGCTAGTCGCCTAGCGTGTCAGCGAATAGGTGGCGCGTACTGAATGCCGCCATCTTTCCACAGAGCGTTCAGGCCGCGCGCAATGTTGAAATCAGAGTCCGCGCCCACGTTACGGTCATAAATGTCCGCATAGTTACCCACCTGTTTGACGATTTGGTAAGCCCAGTCTGACGAAAGGCCCATGGCTTCACCAAAATCGCCATCTTGCCCAAGTAGGCGCATCACATCGGGGTTTTCTGAGCTTAGCTGCTCATCCACGTTGGCTTGACTGACGCCCAGCTCTTCGGCACTCAGCATGGCAAACAGCGACCACTTCACGATGTTGAACCACTGGTCATCGCCTTGGCGCACTGCTGGGCCAAGCGGCTCTTTGGAGATGATCTCCGGTAGTACCACGGCCATATTGGGGTCGGCCAGTTGAATGCGCTGGGCATAGAGCTGCGAGGCATCCGAGCTCAATACGTCGCAGCGGCCTGCTTCGAAGCCTGCAATCGACTGTTCAGGTGAATCAAACACCACCGCATCATAGGTCATGTTGTTAATGCGGAAGTAGTCGGAAAGGTTTAGTTCGCTGGTGGTGCCTGACTGAGTGCAAATAGCCGCCCCATCCAGTTCTTTGGCGCTCTGTACGCCGAGGTCGCTGGCCACCATAAACGCCTGGCCGTCGTAGTAGCTGACGCCAGTGAAGTTTATCCCTAGCGTGGTGTCGCGGCTAGAGGTCCAGGCCGCGGTATTGGTCGTTATCGTCCAGCGATGAGAAGCCGGGCTGGGCGGCGTTAACGCCGCAGCGCACGCTGTCGCGCTCTTGAATGGCCTCAAGGGTATCGGCCATGGCCGTGGCAGGTACCCAGAGGGTCGGGGCTAATAGAGTGATTCCCAATCCTAACCAACGCGTTGTAGTCATTTATTATTCCTTAACGTCGAGCGCAGCAACTCCTGCGCATAAAAAAGGCCGGGCAGAGCCCGGCCTGATACATAGCGGAACCGCGAAGTTATGCGAACGCTTTACGCATAAAGGGCGGCAGCGCCAGGGCACCACGGTGGGCATCTACTGTGTAGTACTGTAGCGGCATTTCGTGGCTGGCGGCAGCCTCTTCTCGGAAGCTTTCAACGTTGGTGCTTTTGCCTGCCAGCGTCACGCTCCACCAGCCCGAGGGGTACACCGGCTGGGGGAAGGGCAGGGTGGCTACGCTATCAAAGCCTGCTTCGCGCATGTCGTTACGCAGTTCGCGGATGATTGAGCCGCTATGATACAGCGGTGACTCACTCTGCTGCACCATCACCCCGCCGCTTTTCAGAATGCGGTGGCAGCGCTTCAAAAAGTCGGTTTTGAACAGGCCTTCGGCAGGGCCTACCGGGTCGGTGGAGTCGATGATCAGCACGTCGATGCTCTCGTCGGCGGCGTCGTCGACCCATTTCACGCCGTCGGCAAACAGCAGCTCGGCGCGTGGGTCGCCGTTGGCTTCCACGAGTTCGGGGAAAAAGCGCTCGGCGGCCTTGGTGACTTCCTCGTCGATATCGATCTGGGTGACCTTCTCGACGCCCGGATGGCGCAGCACTTCTTTCAAGGTGCCGCAGTCGCCGCCACCAATGATGACCACCCGCTTGGGGTCCTGATGGGTGAACAGCGCCGGGTGGGCGATCATTTCGTGATACAGGAAGTTGTCGCGGTCGGTGAGCATCACGCAGCCATCCAGCACCATCAGGTTGCCGTAGGTTTCGGTGGCGTACACTTCCAGGTGCTGGTAAGGGCTTTGCACATCCAGCAGTTTTTCAGAAACTTTCAGCGAGAAAGCGCTACCGTGGCTATCAAAGACTTCGGTAAACCACTGGTCGTCGCGTAGGTCGCTCATTGCTTGGCTCCTGGGCATGAGTCGTTCGATTGAGTCGGAATGCCCTGATGGTACTGCGGGCTTAAGTCGTGCAGCGCCTCCATAAAGGCGGTGACATGATCAGGGTTGGTGAACTGGCTGATGCCGTGGCCCAAGTTGAACACGTGGCCCGGGCCGTGGCCGTAACTCTCCAGCACGCGGGCAACTTCGGCGCGAATGGCGGAGGGGCGAGCAAACAGCACGTTGGGGTCTAAATTACCCTGCAGGGCGACTTTATGGCCTACGCGGGCGCGGGCGTCGGACAGCTCGGTGGACCAGTCGATGCCCAATGCGTCGGCACCGGCACAGGCAATGTGCTCCAGCCACTGGCCACCGTTCTTGGTGAACAGAATGACCGGTACGCGACGGCCATCGTGCTCGCGGATCAGCCCGGAGACGATCTGCTCCATGTAGCGCAGCGAGAACTCCAGGTAGGCCGGTGTGGACAGCGCGCCGCCCCAGGTATCAAAAATCTGTACCGCCTGGGCACCGGCGCGGATCTGGGCATTCAGGTAGTCGGTGACCGCTTGTGCCAGGGTGTCCAGCAGCTGGTGCATGGTGTCCGGCGTGTCATACAGCATGGTTTTTAAGTGGCGGAAGTCTTTGCTGGAGCCGCCTTCAACCATATACGTTGCCAGCGTCCAGGGGCTGCCGGAAAAGCCGATCAGCGGCATGCGGCCGTTCAGCTCGCGGCGGATCGTGGAGACCGCCCGCATCACGTAGTCCAGGTCGCGCTCGGCGTTTGGCACGGTCAGCGCGGCGACTTCTTCGGCGGTGCGTACGGTCTTCTTGAATTTGGGGCCTTCGCCGGTTTCGAAGTAGAGGCCCAGCCCCATGGCATCGGGGATGGTCAAAATATCCGAGAACAGAATGGCAGCGTCGAGCGGGTAGCGCTCCAGCGGCTGCAGGGTGACTTCGCAAGCCAAGTCATGATTGCGGCACAGGTCCATAAAGCTGCCTGCGTCGGCGCGGCTGGCGCGGTACTCCGGCAGATAGCGGCCGGCTTGGCGCATCATCCACACCGGAGTGCGGTCAACGGGCTGGCGAGCCAGCGCGCGAAGAAAACGGTCGTTTTGCAAAGGTGTGGTGGTCATAAACACTTGCTCTTGAGAAATTTGCCCGCATTGTAAGGGAGTCATCGTACCTGAAGATAGGAATTGTACGTGAAGATAGCCGGGGGTGGCGGCGCAAACCGTGGCAAAAATCGTCGCACCCCGCTAAGACCGTGAGGCCTGCGCGGCTTCCTGGTAAACTGTCCGCCCACTTCGCCAACACTGGTGTGGTTAACTGGTTTGGTTAATCAGCGAGGAACCCTGTGACCATTCGCTTCATTGCTGCCTCTCGGCTGCCCACTCCCTGGGCCACATTCACCATGCATGGCTTCGAAGACGACGCCACGGGTAAAGACCATATCGCCCTAACGTTGGGCGATGTGAGCGGCGGCGAGCCGGTGTTAGGGCGCGTGCACTCTGAGTGCTTAACCGGCGATGCGCTATTCTCGATGCGCTGCGACTGCGGCTACCAGCTGCAAGAAGCGCTAAAGCGTATTGCCGAAGAGGGGCGCGGCGTGCTGCTCTATTTACGCCAGGAAGGGCGTGGCATTGGCCTGCTCAATAAAATTCGCGCCTATCATCTGCAGGACCAGGGCGCCGATACCGTAGAAGCCAACGAGCAGCTCGGCTTTGGCGCCGACATGCGCCGCTACGACCTCTGCGTGCCGATGCTCAACCACTTGGGCATTACCGCGCTCAAGCTGATGACCAACAACCCCCGCAAGGTGGATGCGCTAACCCGCGACGGCGTGAACGTCGTCGAGCGTCTGCCCATTACCACCGGTTTAAACCCCCACAACGAACAGTACCTCTCCACCAAAGCGGGCAAGCTCGGCCATATGATGGTGCTGGATGACTTTACCCAAGCCAGCGATGTGGATATCGAGCGTAAGGGGTAACGCTTAACCTTGCGCTGCCGCCTGCTCTTTTTCGGCGGCGCGGGCAAGCGCTGGGCGATTGGCGTGGCGGGCGCGATAGGCCACCAGCGGCTCCGGCAAGCGATGTTTCATGCTTGTGGCCCAAGTGAGCGTGTGCGTTAAGAACAGATCTGCCAACGTGAAGGTATCGCCCACTAGATTTTCCTGGCCACGATAGCGGCGCTCGAGCGCGAGCAGGGCTCGCTGGAATTCCCAAGCGGCGGTGGGTAGCACTGAAGGCACGCGCTTATCTTGAGGCAGGGCGAATTTGTGCTTGGCTTGCAGCCACAGTGGCTGCTCGATCTCGGTAACGATGAAACTAAGCCACTGGTCGACCTGGGCGCGCTCGGCAATGCTTTGAGGCAGCAGTTGCCCAGCGCCATACTGCTCGGCGAGATAACGGCAGATAGGCGCAGACTCAAACAGCATTAGCTCGCCATCTTCCAGCACCGGCACCTTGCCATCCGGGTGGCGAGCAAGATGCTCGGCACTTTGCCCCTCGCCTTTATCCAGCGCTATGTGGTGGCACTGGTACTCTAGGCCCAGCTCTTCAAGCGTCCAAGCAGCGCGTAGCGAGCGGGAATTGGGAAAGCTGTATAGCGTGATCATTTGGCGGCTCCAGGCAGTACCGTGAAGTTTTCACTGTAGCGACTCCCTGGAACCCTGTCACGAGCTACTGGCCCCGCGCCGCGCGGATGCGCTCGTAGGCATTGCCAATCTCGCTGGTGCGGGCCTGCGCCACCTCGCGCATGCTCTCCGGAAGCCCCTTGCCCGCCAGCTTGTCCGGATGGTTTTGGCTCATCAGGCGACGATACGCTTTCTTGATCTCGGCGTCGCTGGCGTCTTCTGATACCCCAAGAACGCGGTAAGCATCTTTTAAGGCTTCTTCGCTGGCACCTTGGGAGTTGGCGGCGGCGCCGTGCAGCATGGCTTCGATTTGCTGAACTTCGGCCTCGCTACAGCCAACGCCGCGGGCAACGCGTAGAATCATCTCGTGCTCGGCGGGGTGCAGCACGCCATCGGCGGCAATCGCGCTCAACTGAACCTGTAAAAACACTTGGCGCAGTACCGGCTGGCGCTGGGTGAGGCGGTTGACCTTGGCCAGCTCGGCATCCAGGTTGAAGTCAGCCGCGCGGCCCCGGTCAAAGGCGGCGCGAGCTTTGGCGCGGTGCTCGCCCTGAAGACGCATTTGATCGAAGAGCTTTTCGGCAACGTCTAGCTCGCCCTTGGTGACCTTGCCATCGGCCTGGCAAAGGCAGCCCATCACCGAAAAGATCGACTCCAGGAAACCTTCCTGCAAACGCGTGCGGGCGGCATTCAAGCGGCGCCCCAGCTGGCGTGCCAACCACCAGCCCAGACCCGCTCCCACCAGCAGGCCCACGGGGCCGCCACTGGCAAGGCCAATCAAACCAAACAGAATCATCAAAAAAAGCATAACGGTCTCAACAAGTTAATCAGTAAGCTCAAGGCGACGGCAGGCGCGAACGAATGGCTGCTTCGATGCCGGCAGCATCCAGTCCGCAGTCGCGCAATAGCTCGGCGGGGGTGCCGTGTTCCACAAAGGCGTCCGGCAGGCCTAAGTTCAGCACTTCCACCTGAACGCCTTCCGCGTTGAGCAGCTCGTTCACTGCGCTACCCGCGCCGCCCGCAATGACGTTCTCTTCCAGGGTGACCAGCAGCTCATGCTCGTCCGCCGTGTGGAGCACAGCATCGCGGTCCAGTGGTTTCACCGAGCGCATGTTGATATGGGTGGCGTTGAGCTTCTCAGCCACTTCGGCGGCGGCGCTATTGACGCTGCCAAACGCCAGCAGCGCGATGCGTACGCCGTCGCTGGTGCTCTCGCGACGCACCTGGGCCTCGCCAATCGCCAGCGGCTCTAGGTGCTCTGGAATGACGGCCCCAGGGCCGGTGCCACGGGGGTAGCGTACGGCAGCCGGGCCAGAATGGTAGTAGGCGGCGCTGAGCATGGCGCGGCATTCGGCTTCATCGGCAGGCGCCAGAATCACCATGCCCGGCACGCAGCGCAGGAACGAAAGATCCATGCTGCCGTGGTGGGTGGGGCCGTCTTCGCCCACTAGGCCTGCCCGGTCGATGGCGAAGGTGACATCTAACTCCTGTACCGCCACGTCATGAATCAGCTGGTCGTAGCCGCGCTGCAAGAAGGTGGAGTAGATCGCCACCACTGGTTTCATGCCTTCGCAGGCCATGCCGGCGGCCAGCGTGACCGCGTGCTGTTCAGCAATGGCGACGTCGAAGTAACGCTCGGGATAGGTTTGCGAGAAGCGAATCAGATCCGAGCCTTCGCCCATGGCGGGGGTAATGCCCATGAGGCGTGGATCGGCGGCGGCCATATCGCACAGCCAGTCCCCAAACACATTGCAATACTTTTTCTTGGGGGCGTTCTTCGGCGCGCTGGGGCTGTCCGGTTTGCTCACCAGCGAGGTGCTCACGGTCGTGGTGGTTTTTTCCAGCTTAGTAATCGCGTGATAGCCAATCTGGTCGGCTTCGGCGGGCAGGAAGCCTTTCCCTTTGACCGTTTTGATATGCAGGAACTGTGGGCCTTTCTGGTCGCGCAGGTTACGCAGCGTTTGAGTCAGCGCCTCTAAGTCGTGGCCGTCGATGGGGCCCACGTAGTGAAAACCCATCTCCTCAAACAGCGTGGCGGGGCTGACCATGCCCTTCATGTGCTCTTCGGTACGCTTGGCTAGCTCCAGGGCGCCGGGCAGGTGGGATAGTACCTTTTTGCCCTCTTCGCGCATTTTGAGGTAGGGCTTGCTGGAGAGCACACGTGCTAAATACGTGGCAATTCCGCCGACGTTTTCGGAGATCGACATCTCGTTATCGTTCAGCACTACCAGCATATTGGCATTCACATGGCCCGCGTGGGCCAGCGCTTCAAACGCCATCCCTGCGGTGAGCGCGCCGTCGCCAATAATGGCGCAGACCTTGCGCGGGTCGTTTTGTGCTTGCGCAGCCAGGGCCATGCCTAGCGCCGCAGAGATGGAAGTGCTGGAGTGGCCAACGCCAAAGGTGTCGTATTCGGACTCTGCCCGGCGGGGAAACGCCGCCAAGCCGCCGTGCTGGCGAATGCTGAGCATGGCATCGCGCCGCCCGGTGAGGATTTTATGCGGGTAGGCTTGATGACCCACGTCCCACACCAAGCGGTCTTTCGGCGTGTGAAAGGCGTGGTGCAGCGCGACACTGAGCTCAACAACGCCCAGGCCTGCGCCAAAGTGGCCGCCCGTCACGCCAACGCTGTAGAGCAAGTAGGCGCGTAGCTCATCCGCTAACTGGGCGAGCTGTTTAGCATTCATGGCCCGCAGCGCGGCGGGATGATCAAAAGAGTCGAGCAGTGGCGTCGCCGGGCGCTCGCGGGGTATCTCGTCGAACAGCTTCATAGGCATGTGTTAGTGGTCGCGCTCGATCATATAGTGGGCAAGATCGGCCAGGGGTGCGGCCTGCTCGCCTAACGGGGCGAGGGCGGCAATGGCCTCGTCAATAAGCGTGTTCGCTTTGCGCTGCGCCCCCTCCAGCCCCAGTAAGCTTGGGTAAGTAGGCTTGGCACGGGCGGCGTCAGCGCCGGAAATTTTGCCCAGCGTGGCGGTGTCACCCGTCACATCCAGGATGTCGTCATGAATCTGGAAGGCTAGGCCAATGGCGCGGGCGTAGCGAATTAGCGCTGCTAGGCGCGGGTCGTCCTCTTCCACCGCGACCAGGCCGCCCAAGCGTACGGCCGCCACAATCAGCGCGCCGGTTTTATGGGCGTGCATATGCGCCATTGCTTCGGCGTCCGGGTGGCCTCCCACGGCGGCTAAATCCAGCGCTTGGCCAGCCACCATGCCATCGCGGCCAGAGGCGACCGCCAGCGTGGTGACTAGCTGGCCCAGGCGCGGGTGCGGGCGGCTGGCCAGCACTTCAAACGCCAGGGCTTGCAAGGCATCGCCCGCTAAAATAGCCGTCGCCTCATCAAAGGCTTTATGCACCGTGGGCTGGCCGCGGCGCAGGTCGTCATCATCCATGGCGGGCAGGTCGTCGTGAATCAGCGAGTAGGCGTGAATCAGCTCGATGGCCGCCGCGGGAGCATCCAGGGCGTCGTCACTTGCCCCAAGGGCTTGACCCGCTAAATAGACCAGCAGTGGGCGTAAACGTTTGCCGCCGACCAAAAGCCCGTGGCGCATGGCCGCCTCTAAACGCTCATCTACCGCTGGGCGTGCATCGAATAGCGCGGCCAGCGTGGCATCTACTCGGGTGCTGCTGGCATGGCGCAGCGTGGCTAGTCGGGAGGCGTGGGCGGTCACCATGGCGGCGTCTCCTCGCTGTCGTTGCCAGCATCCGGGGCACCTGCGAACGGGGCAACTGCCAGTTTGCCGTCGGTATCTTCGCTCAGGGCCCGTACTTTTAGCTCAGCGCTATCGAGGCGCTGCTGGGCGTCGCGGGTCAGGCGAACGCCCTGCTCAAAAGCGGTCAGCGCATCTTCCAATGAGAGTTCGCCGGACTCCAGGCGTTCCACAATGGTCTCTAGCTGGGCAACCGTTGCGGCAAAATCTTGTGGGGGTGTGGTGTCGCTCATTGGGCAATGCCTACCGTTTTCCGGGCGCCCTGGTATCAGCAAGGGCGACGAGTGTGGCTGCGGATGCTGTTAAATAAACGCACAGTATACACCGAGGCGAGGGGGTGGCGTCTGCCCTCCCTATGGGTTGATTGTTCGACTTGCACTCTGTTCATCTTGAAAGCGCACACTTTTCATCACGCCAAGACACCGGGAGCGCAAGCGGCTGTGCTACCATACGGGCCTCCCGTGAACCGATACACGGCGCATGCCGCCGACCATAGAGGTTGATTCAGCCATGGCCAAAACGTCCCTGGAAAAGAGCAAGATCAAGATCCTGCTACTCGAGGGCGTCCACCAAAGCGCGGTGGACAATTTTCACAACGCAGGTTACGAGAACATCGAGCATCTGCCGACTTCGCTGGATGAAGAGTCGCTGATCGAGAAGATTCGTGATGTTCACTTTATCGGCATCCGCTCCCGCACTCAGCTAACCGAGCGCGTGTTTGAGGCGGCCGAGAAGTTAGTAAGCGTTGGCTGTTTCTGTATCGGTACCAACCAAGTTGACCTGGATGCGGCGCTCAAGCGCGGTATCGCGGTATTTAATGCGCCTTACTCCAACACCCGCTCAGTGGCGGAGCTGGTATTGGCGGAAGCGATTATGCTGCTGCGCGGCATCCCCGAGAAGAATGCCCGCGCCCATCAGGGCGGCTGGCTGAAGTCGGCGAAAAACTCCCACGAAGCGCGCGGTAAAACCCTCGGTATCGTGGGTTACGGCAGTATCGGCGCACAGCTCTCCGTCTTGGCGGAATCGCTCGGCTTCAACGTGATTTACTACGATGTGATCACCAAGCTGGGCATGGGCAACGCCAGCCAGGTCGGCAGTTTGGAAGAGCTGCTGAGCCGCTCAGATGTGGTCAGCCTGCACGTACCGGACCTTGCCTCTACCCGCTGGATGATTGGCGCGAAAGAGATCGCCGCCATGAAGGATGGCGCTATCCTGATCAACGCCGCCCGTGGCAGCGTGGTGGAAATCGAGCCGCTAGCGGATGCCATTAAAGCGGGCAAGCTGAACGGCGCTGCTATTGATGTCTTCCCGGTCGAGCCGAAAGGCAACGATGAAGAGTTCCAAAGCCCGCTGCGCGGCCTGGATAACGTGATTCTGACGCCGCATATCGGTGGTTCTACCCTGGAAGCCCAGGAGAACATTGGTATCGAGGTATCCGAGAAGCTGATCACTTATTCGGACAACGGCACCACGGTCACGTCGGTCAACTTCCCTGAAGTGGCACTGCCCGCGCACCCGGACAAGCACCGTTTGCTGCATATTCACGACAACGTGCCCGGCGTGCTTTCCCAGATCAACCGCGTGCTGTCAGAAAACGGCATCAACATTTCTGGCCAGTATCTGCAGACCAACGATAAGGTCGGTTACGTGGTGATTGATGTCGACAAAGCCTACGGCCCACAGGCGCTGGAGGCATTGAGGCAGGTAGAGCATACGCTGAAGATTCGCGTGCTCTACTCGGCGCAAAATAGCTAAGCAAGCAAAATAGCTAAGTAAATAGTGAGTTAGCGCTTGTTACCAAAACGGCCCCGCAGGGGCCGTTTTGCGTTTCATCAATGACCTAACAAGACGTTATCAGGCTAGATCGAACAGCAGCACTTCGCTGGCGTCGCTGCTGGTGAGCTCGACGTGCTCATCCGGCGTAAACGCAGCGGCATCGCCGGTGGTGAGCCGTTCGCCGTTCACCTCGATGGACCCCTTCACCACATGCAGCCATGCGTAGCGTGAGGGCGGTGTCGTGAGGTGGTCCCCGGCGCTTAGCAGGCTGGCATACAGGTTGACGTCCTGATTGACGCCTACCGAGCCGTCGCGGCCATCCTGAGAAGCGACCAGGCTCCACTGGCCCTGGCGCTCGGCCGTGGGGAACGCCTTCTGTTCGTAGCTGGGCGAGATGCCCCGCTGGGCCGGTTCGATCCAGATCTGCAGAAAGTGCAGCCCGTTTTCTTGAGAGTGGTTGAACTCGCTGTGCAGTACGCCCGTGCCTGCGGACATGCGCTGTACGTCGCCAGGGCGCATCACTTCGCCATTGCCCATGTTGTCCTTGTGCTCCATCTCGCCATCAAGCACGTAGGAGATAATTTCCATATCCCGGTGGGGGTGGGCGCCAAAGCCGTGGCCGGGGGCCACGCGGTCTTCGTTGATCACCCGCAGCGCGCGGAAGCCCATGTGGTTGGGGTCCATGTAATTGGCGAACGAAAAGGTGTGGTAAGAGCGCAGCCAGCCGTGGTCGGCGTAGCCCCGCTCGTTGGAACGACGAATCTGCATGAAAAGCACCCCATCACTGAGTTATGTTGGCGCCTACTATACGACCGAGTGCGTGTGACGTGGGGTGAAGCTTTCTCAATGATGTTGTCGAAATAATCGACGATTGGCGGTGTCGTTGATCTGAGTCAAACACGCCGAGATGCACCCACGGCGGGCTTTTTGTTATCATGCGCGCCTTTATTGACCCGGTCCGCCCTTTGCGAGGGCGACTACCAGGAGCACTCCATGACGACCCCGACCCCAACACCGCCCGTTGTGGTGGCAGCGCTGTATAAATTTGTCACCCTGAACGACTTTGAAGCACTGCGCGAGCCGCTGCGCCAAACCATGGTCGATAACGGCGTGAAAGGCACGCTGTTGCTCGCCAAAGAGGGCATCAACGGCACCGTGGCCGGTAGCCGCGAAGGCATCGATGCGTTGCTAGCATGGCTCACCGCCGACCCACGTTTAAGTGATATCGACCATAAAGAGTCGTTCTGCGACGAGCCGCCGTTCTACCGCACCAAGGTCAAACTGAAAAAGGAGATCGTCACGCTGGGCGTGCCGGGCATCGACCCCAACGACACCGTGGGCACTTACGTTGAGCCGGAAAACTGGAACGACGTGATCTCCGACCCGGAAGTGCTGGTGATCGATACCCGTAACGACTACGAAGTCGCGATTGGCAGCTTCGAAGGCGCGGTCGACCCCAAGACCACCACGTTTCGCGAGTTTCCCGAGTACGTGCGCCAGCACTACAACCCGGAGCAGCATAAAAAGGTCGCCATGTTCTGCACAGGCGGTATCCGCTGCGAGAAAGCCTCCAGCTTTATGCTGAAAGAGGGCTTCGAAGAGGTCTACCACCTGAAAGGCGGCGTGCTCAATTACCTGGAAAAGGTGCCGGAAGAGCAGTCGCTGTGGCGCGGCGAGTGCTTCGTGTTCGATAACCGGGTCACTGTGCGCCATGATCTCACCGAGGGCGAGTACGAGCAGTGCCACGCCTGCCGCATGCCGATCTCTCAGGAAGACATGCAGTCGTCGGCCTACGAGCCCGGCATCAGCTGCCCGCACTGTATCGACTCACTGCCTGAGAAAACCCGCGCCGCCGCCCGCGAGCGTCAGCGCCAGATTGAGCTGGCCAAAGCCCGTGGTGAGCCTCATCCGCTGGGCTATAACCATCGCCAAGGCACTCGCGAGAAAGCGTAATCATCAGTGGCCGACGATGTGGCAGAAGGCATCGATGCGTTTATCGAAAAGCGCGCGCATCGCTAGTACACGCTGCTAGCCATTGGTGGAATTTGTTTCCGTAAACGCGACAGCGCCCCCTGCGGCGCGTTATCCTGCTGGCTTTTTACGTATTGAGTGCCGTCAGGAGAGTAGTAGGTGAGTGAAGCCAAGCGCAGATCAGTCGGACGTCCGGCGGGAGCCACGAAAGCGAGCGGAGGGCATAGCCAATCGTTGGTGCGTGGCCTCACGCTGCTCGAATACCTATCCGCTAGCCCGCTGGGCCTTGCGCTTTCAGAGCTGGCGGAAATGGCTGACCTTGCCCCTTCCACCACTCATCGCCTGCTTCAGGCGCTGCAAAGCCAGGGCTTTGTCACCCAAGAGAGCGAGCAGGGCCTGTGGCGCATCGACGTCAAAACCTTCCGAATTGGTAACAGCTTTTTAGAAGCACGCGACGTGGTGGCCAAAAGCCGCCCGTTTTTGCGCCGCTTAACCGCAGAAACCGGCGAAACGGCGAATCTGGGTATCCGTGATGGCGCCACGGCGGTCTTCTTGGCTCAAAACGAATCCCCGCAGATGATGCGCATGATCACGCGGCTGGGGTCCCGTGCGCCGCTGCACGCCTCCGGCGTGGGCAAGGCGCTGCTGGCGTGGATGAGCGAGGAGGAGCGCAGCGCGCTGTTAGAAGGCGGCTACGAGCTGGCCCGTGTGACTGAAAATACCCTGTATCAAACGGATTCACTGCAGGCGGAAATGGCCGCCATTCGCGCCCAAGGCTTTGCCTGCGACCGGGAAGAGCATGCGATTGGCCTGCACTGCGTGGCGGCCTGCATTTTCGATGAGCACGCCACGCCGTTGGCGGCTATTTCCGTCTCGGGCCCCATGGCGCGTATTCCCGAAGAGCGCCTGCTGGTACTGGGGGCGCTGGTGCGTCAAATAGCCGACGAAATTACCCAGCAGCTCGGTGGCCAGTTGCCCCGTTAAACGTTAGAGGGCGCGTATCGTGTTCAGCCTGTTTTGGGTGGCGCTAGCCAGTGCCACCCTGCTGCCTGGTGGCTCGGAAGTGTGGCTGGCGCGGCTATGGTGTGTTGGTGAGCCGGCACTGGTGCTGTGGGTTGTGGCGACGGCTGGCAACACGCTGGGCAGTTTGATCAACGTGGCTCTTGGTCGCTACGCTCGCCAATTTCAACATCGCCGCTGGTTTCCTGCATCTCCCCAAGGACTTGCCCGTGCCGAGCGCTGGTATCACCGCTTTGGCGAGGCGAGCCTATTACTCTCCTGGTTACCTGTGATTGGCGACCCGCTCACCGTGCTGGCTGGGGTGATGCGCCTTGCCTGGTGGCGGGCGCTGCTCTGGATTGTGCTAGCAAAAGGTGCCCGCTATGGGCTGCTGATTGCGCTGGCCCATCAATGGTTGGCGCCTTACTGCCAATAAACGGCAATTACCTTCACTCGGTTTCATTGGTGCTCCAAAAGCAGGCGCGTTAACGTCTCTTACATTGAGTCATGTTACGCTAGTTACTTTGGATCGAGCGTTATACAAAGCTTGCATTTCCATTGGATGCACTATCCTGTGTTTAACATTCTTAGGTTGAATTTTAACGAGGGCAGGATGGCAAATACTCACCCAAAAGGAGGTTATGGTGTGACGTCACTACGTTTACTCCCCTGGCTCAGCGTCTGGATGCTGGCGCTGTTCGCCATGCTGGCCGGGCCAGCCATGGCGCAAACCACGTTAAGCGCCGAGAGCGATGCGTCCGTCGCTGAAGAGCAGCCCTCTTATGCGGCGCTGGCGGATCTGCTGGAAGACGAGCAGGCCCGCCAGGAGCTCATTGAACTGCTGCGTAATCAAGCGTCTGAGTTGCCTGCTGGCGTTGCGGCCGAGCTGTCGCCGGAAGCCGCTGCCGCGGGGGGCAACGTAGCGCCCGAGGACGTCTCACTACCCCGCCAGTTGGCAGAGTTAACCAGCCGTGTAGTAGGTGATGTGGGCGGTCAGATCGAGCAGGCTGTGGCGATCGTCGGCAATATATTCACCGGCCAAGGCGCGGGCAGCAGCTTCGATATGGCGGCCTTCATGAACGCAGCCATCAATCTGGGCATCGTGATCGTGGCGACCTTCGCCATTTTTATGGTGTTCCGCCGGTTGGCAAAATCATTGTTCACCAAAATCAGCGGCTGGTCACAGCAGGGCACGGGACTGACGCCGGTGCTACGTTTAGTGCTGTGTGTCGCGATCGCCGCGGTCGTCGATATTCTTTTGATCGCCCTGGCGTACGTTGGCGGTAACTTGGTGGCCACCTTTGCCGTGGGGGAGACCGGTGAACTCTCTACCCGCGCGTCGCTGTTTTTAAATGCCTTCTTGATCATCGAGCTGCTCAAAGCCGGTGTGCGAATGCTGTTCTCCTCGCGTTACGAGGGTCTTCGCTTATTACCGATTTCAGCTCAAGAAGCCTCGTATTGGAACCGCTGGCTGGCGCGCCTGATTGGCATGGTGGGATACGGCCTGATGGTCGTCGTACCGCTGGTCAACTTCTATGTGGCCGCCACCCTGGGACAAGCGGTCGGCACGCTGATTATGCTGCTGGCGTTTATTTATGCGGTGGGCGTGGTGCTCAAAAACCGCGTGCGGCTGCGCGATAATCTAAATCAAATGAGCGCGCGCTCGACGCTGACGGCGAGCCGTGTATCGCTGCAGCTGTTTGCCCGCACGTGGCACCTGTTCGCGCTGATCTATTTCTTAATGGTGTTTGTACTGACGCTTACCCGTCCGGGTGATGCGCTGCCCTTTGTCCTCTTTGCGACGTTGAAGACGCTCGGCGCCGTGGTCGTGGGCCTGCTGCTGTCTGCGTTCCTGACACAGACCATTGGTCGTCGTATTCAACTCTCCGATGACCTGCGCCGTAAGCTGCCGCTGCTGGAAGTCCGGTTGAACAGCTACGTACCCAACGCGCTGCGCGTGCTGCGCACGGTGATCGTCGTTGCGGTGATCATGGTGGTGCTGGATGCTTGGGGCGCCTTTGACCTGGCCGGCTGGTACGCCTCCGAGCGCGGTGCCAATCTGGTGGGTAACCTGATCAGCGTAGCAGTGATCCTGATTGTGTCGCTGGGCATATGGCTGGGCTTGGCAAGCCTGATCGAGCACAAGCTCAATCCGGAAACCGGTCACGGCGAACCCTCTGCCCGTGCCAAAACGCTGCTGAGTCTGTTCCGTAATGCGCTGGCCATTGCCATGGTGACCATCACCGGCATGATCGTGCTCTCGGAAATCGGCATCAATATTGGGCCGCTAATTGCTGGTGCCGGTGTGCTGGGTCTGGCGATTGGTTTTGGTGCCCAGAAGCTGGTGCAGGATGTGATCACCGGGGTGTTCATTCAGGTAGAGAACGCCATGAACACCGGCGACGTGGTGACCGTGGGCGGCGTGACCGGCACGGCCGAGCGTTTGAGTATCCGCTCGGTGGGCATTCGTGACCTGTCCGGTACCTACCATATCGTGCCGTTCTCCAGTGTGGATACCGTCTCCAACTACATGCGTGAGTACGGCAACCATGTGGGCGAGTACGGTATTGGTTACAACGAAAGTATCGACGAGGCGATCGAGCAGCTACAGCTGGCCTTCGAAGATCTTAAAGCCAGCGAAGAGCATGGTCATAAACTATTGGCAGATATGACCGTGGCGGGTGTCACCGCGCTGGCCGACAGCTCGGTTAATATCCGTGTCGTGATCAAGACCACGCCAGGCGATCAGTGGGCTGTAGGCCGTGCCTACAACCGCCTAGTGAAACTGCGCTTTGATGCGGCGGGTATCGAGATTCCGTTCCCGCATACCACGCTCTACTTTGGCGAAACCAAAGGCGGCAAGACTCCGCCCGCCAACGTGCGCATTCTGGATGCGAAAGCGGAAAGAAAGCGCACCGAGACGGCACCGCTTGCAGAGCGTAGCGAAGCCTCGCTTGAGCATGAACCGGATCACCATAAGCCGGACCATGATGATGTGGATGAAACCTAAGCGTACGCTTAGGTAAGCCAATGAGGCCGCCTTCGGGCGGCCTCATTGCGTTGGGTCAGTCGCGCCGCTCGCCAGGGTAGTTTTCGGAGTGGCGACCCTCTAGGTTGATCGATTCGCCGCCGTCTACAAATAGCACTTGCCCGGCCACAAAGGCATTATCCAGCAAATAGTGCAAGGCTTGTACAAGGTGTGCTGGGTTGCCTTGGTGATTGACCGGAATGCCTTCGATGCGCCATTGGATATAGTCGCTGGTACGCTGGGAGGCAGGCAGCACTACCCCGGGGGCGATACCGTTAATCCGTAGGCGCGGAGCAAACTCCAGCGCTGCCATACGGGTCATCTCAGCTAGGCTTTTCTTGGAGAGCAGGTACGCCGCATACGGATATTGGTGATAGGCCACTTTGTTGTCGATGATGTTGATCACCTGACCGTGCTCTACCGCCTCGGCAAAATGGCGTGTGAGTAGCAGCGGGGTAAACATATTGACCCGAAACTGGGTCTCCAGCATGGCCATATCGGTACGGGCAATCGGCGCTGGTTCATAAGCTGAGGCGCTATTGAGCAGCACGTTCAACCCAGGAAAACGCGTTTTAGCTTGGGTGATTAATCCTTCTAGCGAATCCTCTAAAAAGTTGCAGGGCAGAATCTCGCACTCACGACCCTTGCCGCGAATTGCGTCTGCCACTTCCTCTGCTTCCCCCCGGGAGCTATTCACGTGTAACGCGATATCAAAGCCCTTATCGGCTAGCGCTTCAGCAAAATAGCGGCCCAGGCGCGTGGCGCCGCCGGTTACAAGTGCAGCAGGTGTCTCCATTGCTTTATCCCTCGCAGCAGGTAGTGTTTGTTAACTAACGTTGTCATGGTAATCAAAAAGACTCTCTGCGTGAGCGTAGCGTTTGTCAATAACTTGTACAGAGATTGAACGGGATGATTAACCGTCTACTCTGTTGGGGCGCCGATTGATGCCTATACGCTAAAACGGTGTGGGCTAGGTCATAGGCTCACCAGCCGTTAGTCATCCAGCCTCTTATATTGGGATATAGTTATGTCATTAAGGTCGTCACCCGTAACGTCAACTCCCTCGCCCGTGTCGGCTCAACACGAGTGCGTTATCTCGCTAGGAACCAATATTGAGCCAGAGTATCACTTTGCCAAAGCCCTTGAGATTTTGAGCAGTGAGTGCGAACTGCTGGCCCGCTCCGAAGCGGTGCGCACTGCCCCGGTAGGCTTTCAGCAGCAGCCAGACTTCTTAAATGCCGCCCTGGTGGTGCGCACTACGCTTGAGCTGGGCGACTTTAAAGCCTACCTAAAAGAGGTTGAGCATCGCTTAGGCCGTGTTCGCGGGCCGATCAAATCTGGCCCCCGGACCATGGACTTAGACATTGTGGTCTGGGATGGCGAAGTGGTCGACGATGGCTACTTTCATCACGACTATGTTCGGGGGCCGGTGGACGAAGTGCTAGCCGTACTGAAGAGGCCGAACTGAAAAAACCGAACTGAAAAAAATAGTAGCGACTGGGAAAGTTTTACGGGGCAGGGCTCACGTTTTCTAAAGATAGGCCGATATTCACGCTACTTCCGCACTGTTTGCGTTCACTTCCGAGGTCAAGCCCGTGATCAGCCTTGCGACTAATATCATGTCGCTACTGGTGATGAATAATCTACGCAGTAGCCAGCAAGCAATGCAGACCTCCATGGAGCGTCTGTCGTCTGGGCTGCGTATTAATAGCGCCAAGGATGATCCGGCAGGCCAGGCGATTGCTAATCGCATGGGCGCACAAATTCGCGGTATGAACCAGGCGATCCGCAATACCAACGACGGTATCTCTATGGTGCAAACCGCAGAAGGTTCGTTGGACCTGATCAACGACAGCCTTCAGCGCATCCGCGAACTCAGCGTTCAGGCGCTCAACGGCACCAATTCCTCAGAAGATCGGGCGTCTATTCAGTTAGAGATCGACCAACGGTTGGAAGAGATTGATCGCGTCGCCGAGCAGAGCAACTTTAACGGTATTAGGCTGATCGAGAGCGATAAAGCGCTTAATATTCAAGTAGGGGCCAACGCTGGGGATGTGATTGGCGTGAGCTTTTCGGCGATGGGGCGTCAGGCGCTGGGGTTGGATAATTTCAGCGTATTAGATGATGTCTCGGCCACGCCCAAACCAATGGATGTCGTCGATGAAGCCATTAAGCAGGTCGACCGCCAGCGCAGCTATTTAGGCGCGGTGCAGAACCGCTTCGAGAGCGTCATTGACGGGCTTAACACCAGCATCATTAACACCTCCGCTGCCCAGTCGCGTATTCAAGACGCCGACTACGCGCAAGAAGTCTCCAATCTTATTCGCGCCCAACTGCTTCAGCAGGTGGGTATCGCGATGCTGACCCAGGTGAACCAACAGCCGCAGATGATTCTGCGGCTGTTGGAAGGGCTGTAGTTAGAATTGGCCGATCATCGTCACTCGATGATGCCCTGTTCACGCGCCATGGCGTAAGCCGCCTGCGGGCCGTTCCACAGCGAGGGCAGCAGAATCAGCGACACCGGGATCGCGGTAATCACGATAAACTGCTGCAGCGCGCCAATTTGACCTGCACCCATATACAGCAGCACGGCCGCCATCAGGGCCATCGCAATGCCCCAGAAAGCGCGCATGCAGGGGCTGGGGGCATCGTGTCCCGCACCGACAACGGCAATCGCGTAGCTCATGGAGTCGCCGGTGGTGGCCACAAAAATCGTGGTCAGCAGCAGAATCGCCAGTGCCATCCAGGTGCCGCCGGGCAGCGCTTGAGCCACCGTGAGAGTCGCCACGTCAAACTGGAAATTGTTGAGCGCTTCGGTCAGGTCAATTACCCCGGTCAACTGATAGTAAATGCCGGAGCCGCCCAGTAGCGTAAACCATACGGTGGTGGCAATCGGGGCGAGTACGGCAACCGCCAGAATCATTTCACGAATGCTGCGGCCCCGTGAAATGCGCGCCACGAAAATCGCCATCAGCGGTGCATAGCCGATAAACCAAGCAAAGAAGAACACCGTCCACCACTGCATCCACCACGCCGGGGCGGTTTCAGAGGTCATCGTGGCCATGGTGAAAAACTCGCTGACATACGCGCCCATGCTGGAAACGTAGGTGTTCACCAAAAACAGCGTGGGGCCGAACATGATAATCACGGCGCCGATTGCCAACGCCAGCAGTACGTTGAAGCGGCTCAGCAGTTGGATGCCTTTATGTACCCCGCTCATGGAGGAGAGCACATAAATAGTGCCCAGTACGGCCAGAATTATCAGTTGCCCGGTGTAGCCTTCCGGCAGGCCAAACAGCTCATGCAGGCCAAAGCTCACCTGAGTTGCCAAAAAGCCGATGGGGCCTACCGTGCCTGCCACTAAGGCAATCACGCAGCAGGCATCCACTAAACCGCCCAGCGGGCCACGCATCAAGCGTTCACCAAAAATCGGGTAGAGCAATGTGCGCGGCTGCAGCGGTTGGCCTTTCACGTAGTGCGCATGGGCCAGCACCACGGCGGTGAGCGAGCCCAGCACCGCCCAGGCCATAAAGCCCCAGTGCATAAACGACTGCGCCAGCGCGCCGGATACCGCTTCAGCGGTGCCCGCTTCGGTATCAAAGGCGGGTGGGGTGACCACAAAGTGGTACACCGGCTCGCCCGCGGCAAAAAACACCCCACCACCGGCTAACAGCGTACATAGAATGATGGAGAGCCACTTAAAGGTGCTTATTTCTGGTGCATCGAGATTGCCGATCTTAGCTTTTGCCGCAGGCGTTAAAGCAACGCCGATGGCGATAAAAAACGTCAGCAGAAGCAGCAGCTGGAAATAGCTGCCCAGCACCAGCGCGGTCCAGGCAAAGCCTGCGCTGATAGAGTTGGCGACTAGATCAATGTCGTAAAACGAAAGCGCCAGAAACGCCACGATGAAGCCGATGCTAAGCACCAGCACGATAGGATCGCCGAGGGAAAACCGCGAGGGCCCCTCGGCGCGTTGGGCAGGTTGGTTCATGAAGAGTACCTATTTGGAATGGGAGGTTGCAGGAAAGAGCGGGAGCAGAACCTTGAGCTTAATAAACCCAAGAGGGAGCCGACTTAACGCTGCTGGCCCCAGGTTTTCAAATCGAGTAGGAAGGGGAGTCGCCTCCCCTGTCCTCTCACACCACCGGGCATACGGTTCCGTACCACGGCGGTTCATGAACAACGTTTGAGCCATCTTACCGTATCCAGTATCGATATCAGGCCCTGATCATAAAACCACTTTCTAGGTAGGGCCTGATTCATGTGCGAGGCTCCGGCGTTCCACCAGGGCCCTCGCCCATTACCCGCCGATTTCCAAGCACGGTACGCG